>CAKZYL010000001.1 GCA_937884705.1 uncultured Roseovarius sp.
GTGGTGCCCAACCGCAATGCGATCATGCTGACCATCGCCTTTGGCGTGGCCGCCGCAAACGGGGATGACACTGTGGCCACAGCCGTGCATGGGGGCGATCACTTCATCTACCCCGATTGCCGCCCCGGGTTCACGACAGCGTTTGACGCCATGCAACAACAGGCCCTCGATGGCTATGCCAATGTCCGGCTGCACACGCCTTTCGTGCATCGCACCAAGGCCGACATTGTCCGGGAAGGCGCGCGCGCGAACACCCCCTTTGAGGAGACATGGTCTTGCTACAAAGGGGGTGAGGTACATTGCGGGCGCTGCGGCACCTGTGTGGAACGGCGCGAGGCGTTTCACTTGGCCGGCGTTGAGGATCCGACCGTCTATGAGGACCCGCATTTCTGGAAAGCCGCGACAGGGGTGGCGTGATGTACAGGATATCCAAAGAATTCCACTTCAGCGCGTCGCATCAGCTTCTCAACCTGCCTGAGGGGCACAAATGCGCGGGGCTTCACGGGCATAACTATGTGGTCCTGTTGGAACTGGCATCAAACAATGTGGATGCATCCGGGTTCATCATTGACGTCTATGAACTGCGGGCGTTGAAGGCCTATATCGACGATGTGTTTGACCACGCGCATTTGAATGACGTGATGGATCTATCGCCCTCTACGGAAAATCTGGCCAAGCATTTTTACGATTGGTGCAAGGCGCGCTGGCCCCAGACCGCGGCCGTGCGGGTGTCTGAAACACCCAAAATCTGGGCTGAGTTCCGGCCATGACGTGCCAAACATGACCCTGCGCATTTCTGAGATATTCGGGCCGACCATCCAAGGTGAGGGCGCGCTAATTGGCGAACCCACGGTGTTCATCCGTGCGGGCGGCTGTGACTATCGCTGCAACTGGTGCGATTCCATGCACGCGGTGGACAGCGCGCATCGCCACGATTGGGCTGTGATGGAGCCCGACGCCGTGTGGGCTGAGGTGGAACGCCTGTCCGGCGGGGTGCCCTTGACCGTATCCATCAGCGGCGGAAACCCGGCCATTCAGGATTTTGGGCCTGTGATCTCTTTGGGCAAGGCGCAAGGGTATCGGTTCGCGTGCGAAACCCAAGGCTCCATCTCCAAGCCGTGGTTCGGCGCGTTGGACACCCTGGTGGTCAGCCCCAAACCCCCATCCAGCGGTCAGACCGTGAATTGGAAAGCCTATGACGCGTGCCTCGCCGCCGGCACAGGCGCGCGCAAGGTGATGAAAATCGTGATCTTTGACGATGCCGATTACGTCTGGGCGCAAGAGGTGGCAGCGCAATACCCCGACCTCCCCCTCTATATTCAGCCCGGCAACCCAGAGGTGGACCCAGATACGCCCGTGGCCCCCGAAGACAGCCTGAAGCGCATGCGATGGTTGGTGGATAAGGTCACCGAAGACCGGTGGTTCAATGCGCGCGTGTTGCCGCAACTGCATGTTCTGATGTGGGGCAATGAGCGCGGCGTTTGAGGATTAGGAGAGAGCCATGAGCGACGAAACCATCTATAGTAATTTGCAGCAACTGGGCGGCGCAACCGTTGTACCCCAGGACCCAGCGCAAGCCGTGCTCGAACGGGTGCAAAACCCGCAGGCGGACATTGATTACAATGTGCGGTTCACCTGCCCGGAATTCACGTCGCTTTGCCCGATGACCGGACAGCCTGATTTTGCCCATCTGGTTCTGGATTATGTGCCCGGTGATTGGCTGGTCGAAAGTAAATCGCTGAAGCTCTACCTGACATCGTTCCGCAACCACGGCGCATTTCATGAGGATTGCACGATTTCCATTGCAAGGCGGTTGGTGGCGTTTCTAGAGCCACGTTGGCTGCGCATCGGCGGGTATTGGTATCCTCGCGGGGGCATCCCGATTGATGTGTTCTGGCAAACAGGAGCGATGCTCGAAGGTGTATGGATCCCGGACCAGGGTGTCCCACCGTATCGCGGCCGAGGATAGTTTGAATAAGACAGGTATGTCAGCGGTAGTGTCGCAAATCAGCTTCGTGCAGTGGTCAAATGTATAAACCTGCCGTTTACCCGACGATCATCAACGTTTGTTTTGTCCGCTTGGCAGACATCCATCGCTAAGTCTAGCTCGCCGCAACGCCGCATGTCCGGTTTGAGTCCACTTTGACTTTTTTCTGCGACCTCACCAATGTCGGCTGCGGAACCGCATTTTAAGCACCACATGGACAAAGATGATAATCAATCGAGCAGACAGCATCGCGGCATACGATCGTTTCGTTCAAAGAGCCGTAGAGAGTAAATCAGTTTGGCTTATCGTTGACACGGAAAGAGATTTGCCTGCCACGTGTGACTCAAACGAGGTTACAAGGACTTTCGTTGTACCAGTCTGGTCGGATCGTGCATATGCTGTAAGGGCGCAACCTAAGTTTGCGTTCAATACGGACGTCGAGGAAGTGCCGCTAGAGAACTTTCTGGAGAGAACCATCCCTTTTCTGTCGGACCAAAATGGACTTGCCGGGCCGAACTGGAACGCTGATCTTGCAGGTTTGGAAGTTGATCCTTTGGAGCTCTTGCAAAAACTGCAGAAGCACACTGCGGCACACGGCAAATAGACATTACGCAGTTGCGCCGAAGAAATGCACAAAAGCAGACGTTCGATTCACCTTTGGGAACGTCTGCTCCGTCCGCTTTGCTGACATTCTATCCATTTTATGGATGATCCTGCAGCGAACGGCTTGCGTGAGCCCAGAGCGGACACGCGTCATAAGATGAAGTCGTCCGCCCCAAGGTTGATGATCCCGGTCAGTTCGATCTCGAAGTCAGCGTTTCCATCGCCGTCTCTGTCGCCCTGGACGATCATTTTGCCGGCCTCTGTCGTGACCCGCAACTCACCCTTCGTGCCGGAGAATAAGTCGTCATCGATAAACACGAATGCTTGGTTGCCAGCGCCAGTCTTGGCATCGATGAGGCTGAGGTCAATCAGGTCGTTGCCGCCAAAATCGGTGATCACATCGCGGTTCTGGCTGCCAGTGCCACTGTCGCTTGCTGACTTGAACACGAAGGTGTCCCCGGAGCCGCCGCCGGTGAGGATGTCCTTGCCCGCCCCGCCATCAAGAGTGTCTCTGCCGGACCCGCCGCGCAGGACATCCTGACCGCCTCCACCAACCAGCGAGTCGTCTCCTAGCCCTCCGGTTAAGGTATCGAAGCCATTGCCGCCGAAGAGCCTGTCGTCCCCATCATCGCCGTTCAACCTGTCTCTTCCGGCCCCGCCTTTGATGGTGTCATCGCCATCGCCACCATTGACAGTGTCGCGCCCGTTTATGCCACCTTGTGCCGTATCAGCGTAGACGTCGTTCCCGCTACCGAGGTTCACCAAATCCCGTCCGTTACCGCCATTGACGGTATCGTTGCCGTTGCCACCGTTAATGGTGTCAAAGCCCGCGCCGCCATTCAGGACATCGTTTCCAGTCCCGCCGTTCAGCTTGTCGTTTCCGATCCCACCGTTGAGCTCGTCGTTTCCGGTCCCGCCATTGAGGTCGTCGCGTCCGTTCCCACCGTCCAGTTGGTCACTCGCGCCACCGCCGCTTATGGTATCGTTTCCGTTGCCCCCAAAGACGGTATCGCGTCCGTTTACCCCGCTTTGGCTTGTGTCGTTGTAGATGTCATTCCCGTTGCCAAGAAATGTAAGATCGGCTCCCTTGCCGCCGTTCACGTTGTCGTCGCCGTCGTTCGCTCGGATTTCGTCGGCGCCAGCAAGCCCGCGGATCTCGTCATCTCCCGATGTGCCGTTCAATAGATCGGGCTGATTGGTGCCGATGATGTCGCTTGAAGCCGAAAAAGGCACCTGATCTCCTGCCTCGTTAAATCCCACGGGGAACACCAACAGGCCGTCGGGACCATTTTCCAAAGCAGATTGATCGACGGACGACATTGGAAAGATCAGCAAGTCTGCTGCGTCGGAAAGGAATACGCTGACAGCTTCAGAATACGTTAGGACTGATACCGGTTCATATGAAATGCTGGCATTCGTGAAGGCTCGAAAGAGGCCCAGTTCTAGGGGGGGCCTGTCAGGACTGCGATGGTCGCGCCAATTAATTGGGAAAGTACGTTAAAGGAACCGAGGTCTCTTGGATAAATGATCGCCCATGGTCCGATCACCAACTCAGACGGGGAAGGATCGTCAATGCCCACAATCGTCTGATTGCTCTCGTTGAGAGTGTTCGAAAACGCCGTATCAAAGATATCCTGAACACGAGGAGGAGCCATCATAAACCATACCTAACAATTTGAATTTTCTTGTTTTTCCATCTTACCATTTCACACAGAAATACAATTGGTGGCCTTGTTCAAGGTTTCTTTCTGGAGGATGCAAGCAATGGGTTTTGCGGTTCTTCGGCACTATGAACGTCCACTTTGGGAAGGTCGCGCCGCAGCGCCGCAGATGCCAGCCGGCTCTGGTGGAAAGAGCGAGACCAAGCTCGCCGCATCGGCATCAGACGGCTTTGCCCTCAAACCCGCCCCAGCA
>CAKZYL010000002.1 GCA_937884705.1 uncultured Roseovarius sp.
CGGTTGGGAAATCCGCGGCCCTCCCCCCAAAGATCCTGCACGCGCTGGATAATCTGATCTCGGGTCTGTCGATAAGCCGCCAATTTGGCGTCGCGGGTTTCGCCGAGCCCCGTGGGATCCATGATCGGCCAATAGAGCACATCGAGATGAAAGACACGGGTGAGTTCCAGCGCGCGGCGCTGACTGGCCGGGCTCAATGCCACGATCAGATCAAAGGAACTGAGATCATCGCCCCATTCCTCCATCTCATCAAAGGTGCGCACCTGGTGACGGGCCAGCTCGACACCGAACTCTTGGCAGACGGCAATGCAAAAGCCATCAATATCGAGATCACTTTTCACTCCGGCGGACTGCACATACGTGTCTGACCCGTAAAGTTGTTTGGTGATGCCTTCTGCCATGGGCGAGCGCACGGCGTTATGGTCGCAACAAAAGAGCACCGATTGAGGAAGCTCCGCCACCACCCCTCAGCCCCCGAAATGCAAAACGCAAATCAGGGTGAAAAGGCGACGGGCCGTATCGGTGTCGATCTCCGCTTTGCCCTCCAGGCGTTCTTCAAGCACCCGTGCGCCTTCATTATGGATGCCGCGACGGGCCATATCGATGGTTTCGATTTGATTGGGCGGCAGGTTTTTGACCGCATCGAAATAGCTTTCACAAATCGACCAATAGTCTTTGACAACCTGGCGGAAGGGTGACAGCGACAAGTGAAACTCTGCCGCGGGCGCGCCCGCTTCGGTCCGCACATCGAAGACAAGGCGCTTGTCTCGAATCGAAAGACCGACCTGATACGGCCCATCCGGCATCAACCGGTCATCGCGCTTGGGCAACGTGAATGAGTTCGCCTCCAAAAGATCAAACATCGCCACCTGGCGTTCTTGCTCTATCTCCGGCGTCGGCGGCGGTAGGTTCGCGTCATCCAGTTCGATATGGCAGATATGCGTCATCGGCTTTGGTCCATCTTGTCTCGGCCAAGCCCTATCGCAGGGGAGATCTGCGGGCAATCCCAACGTGATGGCACACCCCAAGCGAGGCGCGCCCGCAAGGGAGCGAAGAGCGGCTCCTCACTCGATTTGGTTCAAACGATTGAGCCGTGCCCGAACACTTAAACCATGGGCCTCAAGGCGCTCAGAAACGGCAAGTCGCTCTGCTGCAGGACCAATCGCCCCCAGCGCCTCTGGGGTCATGTGCGCCACCGTCGTCCGCTTGAGAAAATCCATCACGCTCAGGCCTGAGGAAAACCGAGCCGAACGCGCTGTGGGCAGCACATGATTGGGGCCGCCCACATAATCCCCAATCGCTTCAGGCGTCCACGCCCCAAGAAAAATGGCTCCCGCATGGGTGATCTTATGCGACAAAGCAACCGGATCGGCCACGCAAAGCTCCAGGTGCTCTGGCGCGATGCGATCTGTCAGCTCGGCCGCCACATCCAGATCCGGCACCGTGATGATCGCGCCGAAATCGCGCCAACTTGCACCGGCAATCGCGCGACGTTCCAGCGTTTCAAGCCGCGCCTCAATCGCCTCGGCCACGCGCGACCCGAACGCCGCATCTGTCGTGATGAGCAAGGCCTGCGCGCTTTCATCATGTTCGGCCTGGCTCAACATATCGAGCGCAATCCAATCGGGTTCGTTATCACCGTCTGCCACAACAAGGATTTCAGACGGTCCCGCGATCATGTCGATCCCTACCTTGCCGAAAACGCGTCGCTTGGCTGCTGCAACGAACGCGTTGCCCGGTCCGGTGATCTTATCCACGGGCGCGATCGTTTCTGTGCCAAAAGCGAGCGCTGCCACGGCCTGCGCCCCGCCGACGCGGTAGATCTCATCCACGCCAGCCAGTTCCGCGGCAAGCAGCACAAGTGGATTGGCCTCCCCATCCGGGGTGGGCACAGTGATTGCCAAGCGCTTTACACCGGCGACTTTCGCAGGAATGGCGTTCATCAGAACCGAGGACGGATATGAGGCCAGCCCGCCCGGCACATAAAGCCCGGCGGCACCGACAGGTGTCCAACGCCATCCCAGACGGGCGCCAGTGGGCTCTAACCAGCTTTGATCTTGCGGCATTTGACGCACGTGATAGGCCTGGATGCGTTCTGCGGCCAATTCAAGGGCCGCGCGTTCGTCATCTGAGACTTGCGCTATGAGCTCCGCAATCTCAGCCTTGGAAAACCTGATCGCGTCCGCCTTCAATTCCAGCCGGTCGAACTTGGATGTGAGGTCAATGAGAGCCTCATCCCCTCTTGCACGGACATCGGCGATGATCTGGGCAACTGCGGCATCCACATCCGGACTGTCCTCGCGCTTGGCACTGAGCAGCGCTTGGAAAGAGGTTTCAAAACCGGCCTCTGTGGCGTTGAGAAAGTGCGGCATGGTCGGGTCTCTTAGGAAGCGTCGATCTAAAGCGGTGTTTGGGCGATTTAGGGGCCTTATGCCCCATGATCCGGCGCTTTCCCAGATGGCGCGCGGTATGGTCGCGTCACATCCTTCAACGTCACTTCCAGCGCTTCAACATCCAGCCGGATCGCGCCGTCACCCGCTAGTGTCAACTGCAGCTGCCCGGCACTGTCCTCAACCGGTTCAAAACTGATCGACAAAAGCGCCAGGATCGTTTCTTTTTCGCGGGGGTTCACCCCTTGGCTGGCCACGCGCAGGACGTGATCGATCACGAGGAGTGACTGCACGCGTTCCGAGCCGTGCCGATCGCGCCCTTCATCTTCCCAGCGAAACCGGTTCACAAGCAAAGCAAACCGCCGATCTTTGGGCCGCCACGACATCTCGGACACCGGCAGAACAGCATCCTGAATAAGCGATGAAATCACCTGCAGATCTTCGGAATCCAGCGCCCCAAGATTGAGCGGCGCCTCTCTTCCGTCTTCAAAAGAAGCGTCTTCACTCATTAAACTTGAACCCGCTCGATCTGCGCGCCCACATTGCCCAGTTTCTCTTCGACCCGCTCATACCCGCGATCGAGGTGGTAGACGCGATTGACAAGCGTTTCCCCTTCAGCCGCCAGCGCTGCCAGGATCAGCGAAACCGACGCGCGCAAATCCGTGGCCATCACTGGCGCGCCTTTGAGGCCCTCGACGCCCGTCACCGTCGCTGTCCCGCCCTGGACGTCAATCTGCGCCCCCATGCGCATCAGTTCAGGCGCATGCATGAAGCGGTTTTCAAAAATCTTTTCCTCCAGAACGCTCACCCCGTCGGCCGTGCACATGAGCGCCATGATCTGCGCCTGCAGGTCGGTCGGAAACCCGGGGAAGGGCTCTGTCGTCACGTCTAGGGCTTTCACCCGTTCATTGCCGCGGGACACCCGCAGGCCGGCTGAGGTTTCCTCGACATTGATGCCCGCTTCCTCAAGCTTGTCGACAAAGGCCCGCACCAGATCCATGCGCCCTCCCAAACAGGTCACCGCGCCGCCACAAATCGCAGGGGCCAGCATGTAGGTGCCAAGCTCTATGCGGTCCGGCACGACCGGGTGCGTGGCCCCATGCAACCGGTCCACGCCCTGAATGGTGATGGTCGAGCTGCCTTCGCCTTCGATCTGAGCGCCCATCCTGCGCAGGCATTGCGCCAGATCCACAATCTCCGGCTCTCTGGCAGCGTTTTGAAGCACCGTCGTGCCCTTTGCCAGTGTCGCTGCCATCAAAGCGTTTTCCGTGGCCCCGACAGAGACGAACGGAAACTCGAACGCGCCGCCTTTCAATCCGCCGGGTGCTTTGGCATGCACATACCCTTCCTTAAGGTCAAGCTCTGCGCCCATCGCTTCCAAGGCTCTGAGATGAAGATCCACAGGTCGCGCGCCAATCGCGCATCCGCCAGGCAACGATACAACCGCATGCCCCGCCCGCGCGAGCATGGGGCCCAGCACGAGGATCGATGCCCGCATCTTTCGAACGATGTCATATTCAGCCCGATGATTGGTGATGTCATGAGACGACAATGCAAGGACCTTGCCATCCTGCATCTCACTGACCTCAGCCCCCAGACTTTCGAGCAAAAGCCCCATCGTGCGAATATCCGAAAGCCGCGGTGCGTTGGTCAGGGTCAGCGGTTCCTCACTCAACAACGTCGCAGGCATCAGGGTGAGGCAGGCATTTTTTGCGCCCGCAATCGGTATGTCGCCGTGCAGGGCACCATTGCCTCTGACCAAAATTGCATCCATCTGGTTTAGTCCTTGCCTGTCTCGTTTTGATCTTGACCGTGTTCTTCGATTTGCTGCGCTTTGGTGCGCGCTTTGGACTGCGCCTTACGCTTCGCCATATTGGCCTTAAGCGCCGCCTTCAACCGATCTACGCGCTTTCCAGCATGAGGCGCTCTTTTTGTTGGGTCTTGTGCTGCCATATGCTCTTGTAGCTCAGGCCCAATAGGTGGTCCAGATATGGCTTGCGCGAAGTGCTTGCGTCGTCTAGGACCCCGCCACGGTTTAGCTGCTGTAGCTCAGTGGTAGAGCGCACCCTTGGTAAGGGTGAGGTCGGGAGTTCAATCCTCCCCAGCAGCACCA
>CAKZYL010000003.1 GCA_937884705.1 uncultured Roseovarius sp.
CGACGATCAATGGCGTGAAATAGAAAAATCAAAACGCCTACCGGGCGACACGGAAGACTGGGATCGTCTTGCTCATGAAGGCAATAGAGAAGTAGCAAGTGACGGCATTCTGAAACGCATGGTCAGAAAGCTTCACCGCAAATAAGCAGACATTCGTCGCTTTGCAGCATTATGGGAGTATGGGCTCAAGGCAGACATCTGCAAATACTGCTCCCAAAAGGCGCGGACTAAATTGGTCAGTATTGCAACTTATGTCCCCAAGGTGCTGTGACCGCTCCTTTCTCGGTGCTGGTTTTGACTCAGGAATGCCGAGGAGAAACGACGTCAGCAACCTGTGCTCCCCTTAAGCTAGGCCACTTACCGCAAGAAACGGGTCGATCCGGCCGCGATCTGACCGCACCTTTTGGCACATCCAAGAGAGGAGATGCCAAAATGAGTTTTCAGATACATGCCCTTCCCGAGGACGCGTTCGCAGATGTCTTTGCTTTGTCCGATCAAGACCTCGCCGCAGCTGGCGCAAAACGCATGACCGTGAGCGAGAGCCCGGGCAAGCCGTGTCGTGTGAGCCTGTCGGACGCGCAGATCGGCGAGACGGTGATTTTGCTGAATTATGAACACCAGCCGGGTCATTCGCCCTATCGCTCGCGCCATGCAATCTATGTGCGCGAGGGGGCCTCCCAGGCCAAGCCTGCCATCGGCGAAGTGCCCGATATGATCGCGTCTCGGCTGATCTCTCTGCGGGGGTTCGACGCGGCGCATATGATGATCGAGGCCGATGTCGTGGACGGTGGCGAGATCGCGGATGCGCTGCGGGCGACATTTGAAAACGACGCCGTCAGCTATGTTCACCTGCACATCGCCAAACCGGGGTGTTTTGCCGCGCGCGTCACGCGGCCCGAGTGACGCGCCTCTTTCGCGCCCCCTGCCCCCGACAAGAGAGGCGAAAAGGTCGTCTTGAAGCCCTAGCCATCCCCGAAAAATTGAGACAGATTGGCAAGGGCGATCCGGGGAAGGAACGCAGGGGGTGTGATGGACTTAACGAGTGTTTACACGCAGCTAGACGTGCCAGCGTTTTCGCTTTTGACCGGGGCGCTGACCATTCTGATCCTCCTGCCCATCGCGTCTTTTGTGGGCTACTCAGCCGGCAAGGCGCGGCGCAACAGAGCGGCCAATTCCGAGGTTGAGTCCGAGCTTTTGCAGGATGACACGACGATTTCGGCGATCCTGGCCATTTTGGGACTGCTTCTTGCATTCAGCTTTGGCAGCGCGCTGTCGCATTCGCAGAACATAAAGTCTGCGCTCACCAATGAAGCGGCGGCGCTCGGCACGGCATTTCTGCGCACGGATTATCTCGAAGAGCCTGCCCGAACAGAGCTCAGAGAGGCGTTGCTGGCCTATGCCGAGACGCGCGTTATGCCCGGCGATCACACGATCAATTCTGTGGAAATGGCCAAAGCGTTTTTGGCAAGATCGCTTGAGGCGCAGGCCAAGCTCTGGCCGTTGACGTTAGAGGCAACGCAGGATCCCCTGCCGCCCGCGATCAAATCCCTGGTCGCGTCTTCGATCAACGAGGCGCTTGATGCGCATCTCTACCGCGTCCAGTTCCTGACGAACCCGATGTCAAACTTCACCAAGCTGATGATGCTGGCGGCGGCGACGGTCGCGCTTTTTCTACTGGGCAACCGGGCGGGATTGAAGGGGCGGCGCCTGACGTGGCGGCTGCATGTTTTTTCGCTGTTCCTGTTTGTCATCATGACGACGATCATAGACACCCAACGGGGCAACGAAGGCTTTGTGCGGGTGGACGACACAAGCCTCAGGGCGACCATTCTGGACATGGAGTTGGCCTTGGCCGCGCCGACCGGGCAATAAATAGCCGCGGATTTCTACTTTCAGACCTGAGCTTGCGGGTGCGCATAGCAGGCGAGCCCTCAACGGACTTTCGCGCAGGCGGGACGCAAGCGAAGAGCGTTTAGTCCGTCATCAGACCCATCGATACGGCGCCTTCAATGAGAGTGGGCACGATCAGGTGGCCCAACGCAATGACATCGGCGGAGGGCGGGACAAGATCGGGCACTTGCACGGTCCTGGCGCCTGATGCGACGGCGGCGCGAACACCGGTATCTGTGTCCTCAAACGCGATGCAATCTTCTGCGTTGTATCCAAGCGATGCGGCGGCGGCGATATAGGCTTCTGGATCCGGCTTTGGTCTGGTCACATGATCCCCACCCACGACGGTTTGGATGTATTTCAGTAGGCCTGACGCCTCCAGACGTTGTGACGCCGTTTCTGTGCGCGTGGATGTGGCCACCGCGACGGGGTATCCGTGGCCGCTGAGCGTTTCGAGCACATCGAGCGCGCCCGGTTTAACAGGAATGCCCCGGCGCATGGCGTCTTCGATGCGCGCGTCCCAGGCGCGATTGAAGTCTTTGAGCGTGGCCTTTTCGCGCACGCTTTGCGCAATGATCTCTGAACAGGCCGACGCATGAAGGCCCACGCAGCTGAGATACACCTCAGGGCTCTCAGGCAGGGAAAACGCGCGGCGCGTCTGCACGAAAGCCTCAAGGCAGATCCGCTCTGTATCCAGCAGAAGGCCGTCCATATCAAAGATCACGCCGGGTCGTTTCATGGGCGTCAAATCCCTATCTCAGGACGTCGCCGAAGCGTGATACATCAGCAAACGACTTGGCTTGTTGGCATGATGCAGTCCGTTTCGCGGTTCTGTGCGGGCAAGTCTTACGCGATATCTCACACGTTTGAATTGGTGGATCATTCTAAGACTGTACCAACGAGGCGTCTATCGTTGCTCTTTGCACCTTCAGTCATCTCTCCGCACAAGATCCATAAATTCGAATTGTTCCATCAGGTGAGTTTCGTAGAAGTTCACAAGTCCTGTCCAGTCTTGCACCGGAAGGTCAGGTTCGAAAAGCCGTTCCAACGCATCGGCGGCGCCATGCCACCCCGCAGCTACCCCTGCCCATACCGTGCCCGGTCCATGCGGTTGCGGTTCATTGTCACCAGCGACAATGTCCGCCTCAATCGAATCCAATAAGGTGAACTTCGTTTGGGCTTTGCCGTCTTGAGAAATCTTGAACCTCATGACCTCTTCGCGGCTGGTTTCACTGCGTTTCTTGAAATCTATAAACCGATGGTCTTCAAAACCGACGATCAGACTGTTCCAGTGATGATTGAAGGCGCCGCCTGATTTTAGTTCGAACGCGGTGACAGGTGCGACCCACCATTGGGACAGCCCTTCAGCCGTGCTGATTGCCGACCAAACGTCATCGATGGATGCCTTTAGATAACGCGTATAGACAAGCGCGTGTTTGGCCGGAACTCTGGCAACGCGATCCAATGCAATCGGTGACACACCCATCATTTGAGACCCTTCGAGCGAACAAGTTGGAGCCATCCCCTACCGACGAAGGCCGGGGATACGACACCCTAGGGTCTCAATTTCTGCGACACAACGAAAAGGCAGGTTAGGGTTCCAACCCGTCCTACCCTTTGCGCGACCGCTCTGTCTCTCAAGGCGTCACCCGCACCGGTTCACCGTCCAACGCCAGGCGCGCAGGACGGGAGGGGCGCTTTTCGACCATGGAGGGTACCAATTCGCGCAGCAGTTTGCGCTGGATCGCCTCTTTGTAGGCGTCAAAGCCAACGATCGATTCCACAAAGGCGGACGGACCGATGATCACGTTGTCATAGAAGTAGTCCGTGAGCTGACCAAAGGAGGGCTCTGTCTCAAAGCTCAGATTAGGGTCGGTTTCGATCACAAGGGCATTGACGCCGATGCCCACCTCCTCCAGCTCACCGCGCACGGTCTCGGGGGCGTAGCCGGAATTATTGATGCCGTCACCGGAGATATCGAGCGTCAAGGTCTCGCAGTGATTGCGCGTCAGCAGAAGGTCCCGCGCATGGCTGAGCGCCGCGCCCAATGCCGTGCGGCCCGATCGCGTCTCTTGCGTGGTGTAGAGCAGGGACAGCGCGATCCGCTGCAGGGTCGCCGGGCTGTCGATTACGGTCCAGTCGATCAGCATTTTCTGGTCAAACGACCCGCTCCATTCAAACACGGCCAGTTCCATGTGCCCGGGCCCGCGCAGCATCGCCTCTTGCACGGTCGC
>CAKZYL010000004.1 GCA_937884705.1 uncultured Roseovarius sp.
ACCAGCTTTCAGTTCATGCAGGCAAAATGACGCCCTCATTTGCGTTGGCGTCATTCGTCACACCCGGCATGTTCGGCAACAGCTATAACAAAGAGATTGAATTGATCGACCGGGTGGGATTGGGCGGATCCTACAGGTTCGGAGTCGACGCGCGCGGCCATCATACGCTGACTTTCAACTCTTTTTTCAAAGACACAAGTGTGTTTTCGGAGTCCTTTGGCAGCAACCGGGGGCGTACCTCAATTGAGGATGGAGGCGCCAGTAATACGGAAGGCTTCGACTCATTCACGCTTTCGCTCGAGGGACGCGATATGGATCGATTTCCAGGGCTCACCTACAAACTGGGACTGATACATCAAGGCCGTGGTGTGGACGGGTTCGCAGACGAAACCGGCTTCTCGGCCTCGTTGCTTCAGACTTTTCAAACGGCAAAAGAAAACAGTTGGAGCGTCATCGGAGAATTCGCGGCGTTCGACAACTTCGAAGGCACCGCAGACAACATCGTCTATGCCAGTGCAGGTCTCGTCTATCAAACAGGCCCATGGACTGCGGTCTTGTCCGGTACCTGGCGACCGAGAAATCTGGCGGATGGCTCTGAGTTCGATGACTATTCGGTGCAAACATCAATAGAGTATGATCTTGGCAAAGGATATTCCGTGGCTCTGGCGCATGAGTTTAACCGAGATGAAAACCTCGACAATAGGCGCTTGGGCTTTCGGTTTTCAAAGGTCATTGAACTGGGCGGCTAACACGCGCCAAACAATACCGATTTCGCACGCAACGCCATTCGTCCCTTTTACAACATGCTAGAACGGGTGGATTTGGCAGCGGTCCCTTGGACGCTGAATGGCACGTCGATTTAACGTGACACTGTTCGCCTGTTGACCACTTTTGGAAACAAAAATGACGGTCTAGTGATGGCCTGAGAGCGTTCTGGCACGTGCAATTTTTTGTCGATGAAGCATTTCAAAGGACGATACGCCCCAACACCTGGATTCTGAGACCAAAGAGACTGATTGATCAGGTTGGTCCTTTTGTTCAGCAAGGTCGCACGCTGTTTACAACTGAGTAACTTGAAATGGACAAATGGTCAGAGCTGCGCACGGTGTACCACGTTGCCAAATTGGGCACAGTCAGTAAAGCTGCCGAAGCACTGGATATGCATCGCGCAACCGTCAACCGTCATATTGATGCGATTGAAAGCGACATTGGTGGGCGGGTTTTTATTCGCCACGCCCGTGGATACACACTGACGGAACTTGGGCAGGAGGTTCTACAAGTCGCGGAAAGAACGACTGAAATGCTCGACAACCTCACTGGCCGAGTCAACGGTGCCAACGCTCATATCGACGGGGAAGTTCTGCTGACGCTTGTGCCGCAAATGTCAGTGTTGGTCGTTGATGGCATTGCAAAATTCCGAGCGCAAAATCCGAAGTGTCGTGTTACGATTCACGGGACTTACGACCTCGTAAAGCTGGAATACGGCGAGGCCCATGTTGCTTTGCGCGCAGGTCCAAAGCCGGATTACCCGGACTATGTTGTGCGGCATTTTAAGGATTTGCGGATCAGTCTTTATGGTCATGACAGCTACTTTAGGAGACATGGAGACGCTGTGGGCCCTGAGGATCTAGATCGTCACTTGTTCATTCTACCGCCGCGAGATCTGACGTATTTACCTTTCCAGGGCTGGGTCGACAACTATGTAAGGCAAGATCAGATCGCGGTCATTGCCAACAGCCCACCGTTCCATTTTCAAGCCATTCAAAAAGGTATTGGTCTCGGATTTCTACCCGATTTCGAAGTTGAAAATGACCCTGCGTTTAACGCGGGTCTGACAAACAAAGATGATTGGCTTATCCCGCTGTGTCTCGTCACTCACGTCGACGTACACCGATCAGAAAAAATTCAGTCTTTCTTGCAAGCTCTGACAGATCAAGACAACCATTGACACTGCCATTAGGGTTGCAAAATTTGCCTACAATTCCACTGCAGGTCTGCTTGGCTCTTGATACTTGCCATACAGACCGGCGTGGCAGCGCAGGTCTGTATCTTCGAACCCTTGGATGGAAACAGGTTTCATTGAGTTTTGTATCTCAAGAGCGCGGTCAAAATACGCAGTTTGACCTCGCAAGGTGCAGCGAAAAGCAAACATGCTTGCACCAGCCGTCTAAGCAAACCACCGCGCAAGATCAGGGAGAGCCC
>CAKZYL010000005.1 GCA_937884705.1 uncultured Roseovarius sp.
TGTATTGCCACTCTAGAGCCTGTCACCACGCGGATCGACGAACAGGTGACGCGCAGTTTCGACCGCCCCACGCGGCCTCGGATCTGGTAGAGCTGGGACAGGCCGAACATATCGGAGCGGTGTATGACCATCGTGTTGGCGGACGGAATATCGAGGCCGGATTCTACAATCGTTGTGGCCAGCAACACATTGAATTTCCCGTCATAAAACGCATTCATCCGTTGATCGAGCTCGCTGGCGGCCATCTGCCCGTGGGCGACGACGTAATTGACCTCTGGCACTTGAGTTGTGAGGAATTCTTCAATCTCGGGCAGATCCTTGATCCGGGGCACCACAAAGAAGCTTTGCCCGCCGCGATAGTGTTCGCGCAGCAGCGCCTCGCGGATCGTGACCGTGTCAAACTCGCTGACATAGGTGCGGATCGACAGGCGGTCGATCGGTGGGGTTCCGATGATCGACAGATCGCGCACGCCAGAGAGGCTGAGCTGCAGGGTGCGCGGGATCGGTGTGGCGGTGAGTGTCAGAACATGGACGTCGGACCGGATCTGCTTCAATCGCTCTTTGTGACTGACACCAAAGCGTTGCTCTTCGTCGATGACCAGGAGCCCGAGATTGGCAAACCGCACGCCCTTGGCCAAAAGCGCATGGGTACCGACGACGATGTCCACCTGACCGCGCGACATCGCCTCGCGCGTCGCGTTGGCGTCGGCGGTGGAGACGAAGCGTGACAGCGGGCGAACAGAGATCGGAAATCCCCGGAATCGTTCGGAAAAACTCTGGAAATGCTGGCGGGCGAGCAGGGTTGTCGGTGCGATCACGGCGACCTGGTAGCCTTGCATCGCGGCAACAAACGCCGCCCGCATGGCGACTTCGGTTTTGCCGAAACCCACGTCACCACAAACGAGGCGATCCATCGGCATGCCCGCCTGCAGATCGGTCAGCACATCGTCAATGGCGCGCAGCTGATCGTCGGTTTCCTGATAGGGAAACCGGGCTGAGAATGCTTCCCACGCGTGATGTTCAGCCTCGAGGATCGGGCCTTTGCGCAGGGCGCGTTCGGCCGCGATCCGGATGAGGCGGTCGGCCATCTCACGGATCCGTTCCTTGAGTTTGGCCTTCTTCGACTGCCAGGCGCCGCCGCCCAAACGGTCAAGCAGTCCCTCTTCATGGCCGTAACGCGAGAGAAGCTCGATGTTTTCGACCGGCAGGTAAAGCTTTGACCTTTCGGCATATTCCAGATGAAGGCATTCATGCGCGGCACCGGCGGCCGTGATCACCTCAAGCCCGTGATAGCGCCCGATGCCGTGATCCACATGAACGACCAGATCGCCGGGCGAGAGGCTTTGGGTTTCTGTGAGAAAGTTCTCGGCCCTGCGGCGTTTCTTGGGCGTCCGGATCAGGCGATCCCCCAGGATATCCTGTTCTGACAGAACAGTCAGACCCGGGGCTTCAAACCCTGCCTCCAAACCCCACACCGTGAGGTGGAGGCCGGTTTTGCCCACACCGGTGACATCGCGCACCGTGACCGCGCCGATCAGGCCCTCATCCTCGACCAGACCTTCAAGGCGCTCGCGGGCGCCTTCGGAATAGCTTGCAATGACAACGGGTTCTGAGCTGATCTTCGCCTCAATATGCGCCTTTAGCGCACCAAAGAGACTGACGCTTTCCTGCTGGCGTTCTGGTGCGAAATTGCGGCCAACGCGCCCGCCTGCGTCAATCACACCCGGCCCGGGGCTTTGCGCAAGGGGCGAAAACGACAGCACTCTGCGGCCTGATGTGGCCGCGTCCCACGCTGAGTCATCCATATAAAGCTGGTCCGGCGCGACGGGTTTGTAGACGGAATCAGTGCGTCCGCGCTGTTCGAGCGCGTGACGGCGGGCCTCGTACTGATCGCTCACGGCGGTCCACCGGGCATCACGCGCGGCGGAGGTTTGATGATCGAGCGTGACAGACGCGCCCGGCATGTAATCAAAGAGCGTCTCAAGGCGTTCGTGAAAGAACGGCAACCAATGTTCGACACCGGCCTGCTTGCGGCCCGCGCTCACGGCCTCGTAAAGCGGATCGTCACTGCCCGCGGCGCCAAACTCGATGCGGTAATTCTGGCGGAACCGGCGGATCGCGGTCTCATCCAAGATCACTTCGCTCACAGGTGCCAGCTCGATACGGTTGAGTTTCTCGGTCGTTCGCTGTGTCGCGGGATCGAAGCGACGAATGCCGTCGAGCACATCGCCAAAAAGATCCAGCCGCACCGGGCCACTCTCTCCGGGCGGGAAGATATCAATGATGCCGCCGCGAATGGCATAATCGCCCGGTTCCATGACGGTCGGGCTTTGCACAAATCCCATGCGGACCAGAAAAGCGCGCAGGGCCTCTTCGTTGATCTGGCG
>CAKZYL010000006.1 GCA_937884705.1 uncultured Roseovarius sp.
ACATGGCGTTCATGGATGTGGCCATCCTGCCCACGCGCTTTGGGGATCTTTGGATTTCGCGGTCGGGCTACACGGGTGAAGATGGCTATGAGATCTCGGTGAAGGATGATCAGTCTGACGCTTTGGCCCGCGCGCTCTTGAGCCATGAGGATGTGGAGCCGATCGGTTTGGGCGCGCGGGACAGTTTGCGCCTCGAAGCCGGGCTTTGCCTCTACGGCCACGACATTGATCGCAGCACGAGCCCCGTTGAAGCGCGTCTGGGGTGGGCCGTCAGTTCCATGCGCCAAAACGGCGGGGCGCGCACGGGCCGGTTTCCCGGGGCGGATCGGATTTTGGCAGAGCTTGAGACAGGCCCCGACCGGCGGCGCGTTGGCCTGAGGCCGGAGACACGCGCGCCCATGCGCGAAGGCACCGAGCTCTTTGAAACCGAGACAAGCGAGACCGCGGTGGGCCATGTAACCTCTGGCGCCTTTGGCCCGACCATCGGCGCGCCGGTATCGATGGGCTACCTGCCGCGCGCCTTGAGCAAGACAGACACTGTGGTTTTTGGCGAGGTTCGGGGCAAGCGGCTGCCCGCACGCGTGACCGCCCTGCCCTTTACACCCGCACAATTCAAACGATGAGACACTTCACAGGAGGGACAGAATGAAATTCACCGAGGAACATGAATGGTTGCGCGAAGATGGTTACGCCGTGGTTGTCGGCATCACCCAACACGCCGCTGACGAGCTGGGCGACATTGTGTTTATCGAACTGCCCGAGGTGGGCGGCACAGTCAGCAAGGACGACGAGATCGTCGTGATCGAAAGTGTGAAAGCAGCCTCTGATATTCTCGCGCCCGTCGATGGAGAGATCGTCGGGGTGAATGAGGCCATCGCGGAGGAGCCCGGCAAGGTCAACGAAGACCCTCAGGGCGCCGCATGGTTTTTCAAGATCAAGCCAAGCGACCCCAGCCAGATGGACGATATGATGGACAAAGCTGCCTATCAGGCGTTCATCGCGTGACGCGACATGCCGGAGGGATGTCTTGCCTCCAGAGGGATATTTCTAGCCAAAGGAAGAGCGGGAATACGACCGCATGGGAACGAGAGCATATGCGTTTGACAGAAAGACAGGCAGAGTTATTGCGACGCTGGGGTGAAGCGTTCCACCAGGATGTTGATTTAACATATGAGCGTCTTGAGGACGCAGCCGTTGAAAATCTCTGTGCAGACGACCAGTGGCGTCTTCGAGATCTGCTTAAGAAGCTACTTTTGTCCTGCGGCGATCCTGAGCTGACCGGCCACCTAAACAGAAGCGGCGCTCAGGTTTTCATCAAGTCCAAGACAGCCCGTAAGCTATTCGAAAGCGCTTTGAATGCGCTTCAAACCTCATCCGCTTAGCGCAAAGGAGAACGAGATGCCCTTTGAACCGACCGACTACCTTCCCTACGACTTTGCCAACCGCCGCCACATCGGCCCCTCACCCGAAGAAATGCAGGCCATGCTGGCTGAGCTCGGGGTGGAAAGCCTCGATCAGTTGATTGATGAAACAGTGCCCGCCGCGATCCGTCAGAAAGAACCGCTGGATTTCGGCAAAGCCAAATCAGAGCGCGAACTGATGCATCACATGCGCGTCACGGCGGCCAAGAACAAGGTTCTCGTGAGCATGATCGGACAGGGCTATCACGGCACGGTCACTCCGCCCGCGATCCAGCGCAACATTCTCGAAAACCCCGCGTGGTACACGTCTTACACGCCCTACCAGCCTGAGATCAGCCAGGGCCGGCTGGAAGCTCTGCTCAATTTCCAGACCATGGTGAGTGACCTCACCGGGCTCGAGATCGCCAATGCCTCGCTTCTGGATGAAGCCACCGCCTGTGCTGAAGCCATGACCATGGCGCAGCGCGTGTCGAAATCCAAGGCGACCAAGTTTTTCGTCGATCGCGACTGTCACCCGCAGAACATTGCCGTCATGCAAACCCGAGCCGCGCCCTTGGGGATCGAGGTGATCGTCGGCAACCCGGACAAGATGAACGCCGAAGAGGTCTTCGGCGCGATTTTCCAGTACCCCGGCACCTACGGGCACGTGCGTGATTTCACCTCTCACATGAGCGCGCTGCATGAGCATAAGGCGGTGGGCATCATCTCGGCGGATCCCCTATCTTTGACCCTGCTGAAAGAGCCTGGCGCCATGGGCGCAGACATCGCAGTGGGGTCCACGCAACGCTTTGGCGTGCCCATGGGCTATGGCGGCCCGCACGCCGCCTACATGGCCTGCAAAGACGCCATGAAGCGCGCGATGCCCGGGCGGATTGTGGGCGTGTCGATCGACAGTCACGGCAACCGTGCGTATCGGCTGTCGCTGCAAACTCGCGAACAGCATATCCGTCGCGAAAAGGCGACCTCGAATGTCTGCACGGCGCAGGCGCTTTTGGCGGTGATGGC
>CAKZYL010000007.1 GCA_937884705.1 uncultured Roseovarius sp.
AATGCAGGATGGACCCCACGGCACGGTTCAAAAGCCCCCGATCGTGGCTGATCACTAAAACGGTGTGGGGATAGCGCGCCAGATAGGTCTCTAGCCAAAGCGCGCCTTCAAGATCGAGATAGTTGGTCGGCTCATCGAGAAGCAGCAGATCAGGCGCAGAAAAGAGCACGGCCGCCAAAGCCACGCGCATCCGCCATCCGCCCGAGAATGCCGAACAGGGCATGGCTTGCTCAGCATCGGTAAAGCCGAGGCCTTTCAAAATGCTGGCCGCCCGTGCCTCGGCCGACCACGCATCGATATCGGCCAGGCGGGGCTGGATCTCTGCGATGGCCATCGCATCGGTTTCAATCTCAGATTTCGCAATGAGTTCAGCGCGTTCCACGTCGGCGCTCAACACAGTGTCCAGCAGAGACACCTCATTGCCGGGCACCTCCTGATCCACCCCGCCGATGCGCGCTCGCTTGGGCAGGTAAATGTCGCCGCTTTCCAGCGCTAGTTCGCCTCGGATCAGCCGAAAAAGCGTCGTCTTGCCCGTGCCATTGCGCCCGACAACGCCCACTTTGTGCCCATCCGGTATCACCGCCGAGGCCCTCTCAAGCAAAGGCCGGCCCGCGACGGCATAGGTGATGTCCTCGATGCGCAACATGACGTGGGCATGCCCGATCACCAAAGCCCCGTCAATCGCGGCTTTTCAAACTGCCGAGCCCATGTTAGGCCGCGCCCAAATTTGACCCAAGCAAGTGAGGCTGACATGGCTCTTGAACGCACCCTGAGCATCATCAAACCCGATGCCACCAAACGCAACCTGACCGGCAAGATCAACGCCAAGTTCGAAGATGCGGGCCTGCGGATCGTCGCGCAGAAGCGCATCCACCTGACCAAAGCGCAAGCCGGTGTTTTCTACGGGGTCCACGCTGAGCGTCCCTTCTATGATGAACTGTGCGAATTTATGGCCAGTGAGCCGGTCGTGGTTCAGGTGCTCGAGGGTGAAGGCGCGATTGCCAAAAACCGCGAAGTGATGGGCGCCACCAACCCTGCTGACGCCGCTCCGGGCACCGTGCGCGCCGAATTCGCGGAATCCGTGGGCGAAAACTCTGTGCACGGCTCAGACGCTCCGGAAACGGCCGCCGTTGAGATCGCATATTTCTTCTCCGGTCTGGAGTTGGTGGGCTAAGCCGCTCAAAAGAGCTTCAATGCAAGGCCGTTCCGTGAGGAGCGGCCTTTTGCTTTTGGGGAAGTGCTCTTCTACCGCCCACAACCTAAGGTGAACTCCTTTGGCCAAGGGCACAATTTTCAACGAAAATGGGCCTTTGCCCCGTTGCAAGGCGGTCTCGCCCAACATCACAAGACGATTGACCAAGGCAATCGCATCTGTCATGCAAATGGCTCCGACATTGGTCAAGGTGTGCCTTATGAAGGTCATCATATGTGGCGCCGGACAGGTGGGATGGCAAATTGCCAGGCATCTGAGCGGCGAAAAAAATGATGTGACTGTGGTCGACAGTAATCCAGATCTCGTGCGACGGGCGTCAGAAACCTTGGATGTGCAAGGGATGACGGGCTTTGCCAGTTACCCTGATGTATTGCGTCAGGCCGGTGCCCGCGATGCCGACATGATTATCGCCGCCACGCATTCTGATGAGGTCAATATGGTGACCTGTCAGGTGGCACACTCGGTTTTTGATATCCGTCGGAAAATCGCGCGGCTGCGCAGTCAATCCTATCTCGATGCGATCAATTCTGATCTCTATCGCCAGGATCACCTGCCCATCGACGTGGTGATCAGCCCGGAACGCGAGGTGGCGCAGGCCGCGATGCAGCGTCTCTCTGCGCCGGCCGCGTTTGACACTGAGGTGTTTCTAAATGGCGAAGCGCAGCTGATGGGGTTGCGGCTGAATGATGATTGTCCTGTGCTCAACACCTCGTTGCGTCAGCTCAATGAGCTTTTTTCGACTTTGCGCGTCGTCGTGGTGGGCATCCGCCGCAATGGTAAGCTTTTTGCCCCGGATGCTGATGATGAACTTTACGCAGGCGATGAGGCGTATGTTTTTGCACCCGTCGATGACATCCCCCGCACCTTGGAGGTGTTTGGCAAATCCTCCCATGTGCAAGAACGTCTGGTCATTGTTGGCGGCGGCAATATCGGGTTGTCGGTGGCCCAGGCCTTGGAAAAACGCGGACGCAACACCAAGGCCAAGGTGATTGAGCGGGACCGCAAATGCGCCGAACGGGCGGCAGAGCTTTTGGAACGCACGATTGTTCTAAATGGCGATGGGCTCGACAGCGTTCTGTTGGCAGAGGCCAATGTCTCGCGCGCGGATGCCATTTTGGCGGTCACTGATGACGATAAGACGAATATGTTGGCCGCTGTACGGGCCAAGGCGGAAGGTTGTGGCTTTGCCATTGCTCTGATCAATGATCCCACGCTTCTTCCCCTTATGGAGCCTTTGGGTATTGATGCTTATATCAACCCGCGCGGCACGACTGTGAGCTCTATTTTGCGCCATATTCGCCACGGACGTGTGCGCAGTGTCTATTCCGTCGGGGATGCCGAAGCGGAAATGATCGAAGCCGAAGTGCTCTCCACATCCTCCATTGCCGGGGTAGAGATCCGCGATGTCGGGTTCCCCGAAGGCGTGCTTGTGGCAGGGATTCAAAAAGGCGATGACATTGTAAAGCCCACAGGACGCATGAAGCTGCAGGCGGGGGATGTGGTTGTGATGTTTGCCTTAGCCGCCGATGTCGCGCAGGTAGAGCAGCTCCTGCAGGTTGCGATCGACTTCTTCTGAGCCATGCTCTCGCGCATTCTCTATCTGCCGTTGATATTGCCGCTGACCGGTGTCTTTGCGGCGGCCATGTTTGTGCCAGCGTTGCACGCGCTTTACCTCGATGATCATTCTGTGGCCCAGGCGTTCTTTTATTCGGGCATTCTGGGCTTTGCATTTGTTGCAATGACCGGTCTGTCACTGGCCAACCGTTCGAAAAAAGACAACACCGATCTGGAAAATCTGGCCTCGCTGTTTCTGGCCTATACGGTACTTCCGTTGTTCCTGGCTCTGCCATTTTACGAGGGACTCGAGACGACAAGCTATCTCAACGCCTATGTGGAAATGGTCTCATCTTTCACCACGACGGGCGCGCCACTCTTTGAGGCGGACCGTCTGACCGAGAGCTTGCATCTATGGCGCGGCATTGGCGGGTGGCGCGGCGGGCTGGTGAGTTGGATAGCCGCCTCTGCTGTCCTTGCACCATTGAATTTGGGTGGGTTTGAAGTCACAGCACGGGCCGAACCGGGGCAGGGCGAAGAGCGCTTTGATCGCTTCAAGCGCGCCAGCTCTGCCAAGAGGATCACGCGGATCAGTCAAGATCTTATCCCAATCTACGCTGGCCTCACCTTTCTGGTGTGGCTCTTCATGGTCGTGGCCAATGAGGATCCTCTCACCGCGGCGATTCTGGCCATGTCGACACTGGCCACCTCCGGGATCACCCCGCTTGATGGTTTAGACGGGATGCAAACGGGCTTTTACGGGGAGGCGGTGATTTTTCTCTTTCTCGCATTTGGCCTCTCGCGGCTGACCTTTTCAAAGGACTCTATCACCAGCGTAAATTCCCAGCTGCGCTACGATCCGGAGTTTCGCATGGGGTTGGTTCTGGTGCTTGCCGTGCCCTTGCTGCTGTTTTCGCGTCACTGGATCGGAGCCATCGAATTTGAAGAGCAAGAGAACCTGCGCAGCGCCATGTCTGCGCTCTGGGGCGGGATGTTCACGATCCTGTCGTTTCTGACGACAACTGGGTTTGAAAGCGCGGCATGGGCACAATCGCAAGATTGGTCCGGCCTGAGCACGCCCGGCCTCATTTTATTGGGGCTCGCGCTCGTGGGCGGGGGCGTGGCAACCACCGCGGGCGGCGTAAAGCTCTTGCGGGTCTACGCGCTTTACCTCAACGGCCGTCGTGAGTTGGAAAAACTGGTGCTCCCGTCCTCCATGGGCAATGCCAGCGGATCAAGCCGACGGATACGCCGCCAGGGCGCCTTCATCGCGTGGGTGTTTTTCATGCTCTTTGCCCTGTCGCTTGCCCTCATCACGGTCATTTTCGCCCTTTTGGGTCAAGATTTTGAGGCCGCGCTGGTTTTGACCATCGCGGCGCTGTCGACAACAGGCCCTCTGATTGACAGCGCCACGACCAATACGATCGAGCTTTTGGACATCGGCGCCCCGGCAAAGCTGGTCTTGTGCGTGGCCATGGTTCTGGGACGGCTTGAAACACTTGGTCTCATCGCGCTCTTCAACTTGCGTGTATGGCGCGCATGAGCCGTACCAAGCCTATCCTGTCAAGGAATTGATTTTAGGGCTGGAAAGTCTCGCGATCCGGCTTCATACTCGCTGCGAGGGAGGTGTCCACAGCGACGCCAATTAGAAAAACAGTGATTACAGGTGTCATACCATGGCGAACGACCGACAGAATCTTCAGGATGCGTTTCTAAACCAAGTCCGGAAGACAAAAATTCCGGTGACCGTTTTCTTGATCAACGGCGTAAAGCTTCAGGGTGTGATTACCTGGTTTGATAACTTTTGCATTCTGTTGCGTCGGGATGGACAGTCTCAGCTGGTCTACAAACACGCCGTATCCACGATCATGCCATCGCAGCCTGTGAACCTCTATGACGGTGATGATGCGGCTTCCTGACGGGCGTACCGCGTGGAGCTGACAGAAGGCTCCACCACGCGCGCTTGGGTGCTTCACCCTGATATTCCCAGTGATGATGCCCGACGAGAGCCCGAACATGCGCTAGCCGAGGCTGTTTCTCTGGCCCATGCGCTTCCCGGTTTAGAGGTCGGCGGCAGCGATGTGGTGCGTCTTGCGCGACCGCATCCGGGCAAGCTCTTTGGCAAAGGCAAAATTGAGGAACTTCGCCATCTGGTGAAGCACGAAGATCTGGGCCTCATTCTGATCGACGGGCCGGTTACGCCGGTTCAGCAACGCAACCTGGAAAAAGAGCTCCATTGCAAGCTGCTCGACAGGACGGGTCTTATCCTTGAGATTTTCTCAGATCGTGCGGCCACGCGAGAGGGTGTGCTTCAAGTGGATATGGCTGCGCTCAGCTATCAGCGCACGCGTCTCGTGCGCGCCTGGACCCACCTGGAACGTCAGCGCGGCGGTCTGGGCTTCGTCGGTGGTCCGGGTGAGACACAGATTGAGGCAGACCGCCGTGCCATTGACGACCAACTGGTGCGCCTGCGCCGCCAACTCGACAAGGTGGTGAAAACGCGCGGCCTGCACCGGGCCGCCAGGGCTAAGGTGCCGTTCCCGATTGTGGCGCTCGTGGGCTACACCAACGCGGGCAAATCCACGCTGTTCAATCGGTTGACCGGGGCAGAGGTCATGGCCAAAGACATGCTTTTTGCCACGCTGGACCCAACCATGCGCCGCATCGCCTTGCCGGGAAACGGGCCTGAGGTCATTTTGTCAGACACTGTGGGCTTCATCTCGGATTTGCCCACGCAGCTGGTCGCCGCCTTCCGGGCCACTTTGGAAGAAGTGACCGCCGCCAATCTCATCGTGCATGTGCGCGATATCTCTCACCCGGAAACCGAAGAGCAGGCAGAGGATGTGCGCACCATTCTCAAAAGCCTCGGCGTGCAAGAAGACGTGCCCCAGGTGGAGGTTTGGAACAAGATCGACCGCCTCAGCGCAGACGACCTGGATGTCGCGCGAAACCGCGCCGAACGGGCAGAGGATGTACTGTTGCTCTCCGCCGTCACGGGGCAGGGCCTTGATGATTTCGTTGCTGCGGTGCGCCGCGGCATTGCGGGCGTGACACAGGTGGTCGACCTCGTGCTAAGCTATTCAGATGGACGCAAGCGCGCGTGGCTTTTCGACAAAGGCCTTGTGGAAGATGAAACGCAGCGCGACGACGGATACATGCTGAAAGTGCGCTGGAACGCGCAGCAGGAGGCGCAGTTTCACGCTCTTTGACGCAGCTTTTAGGGAGGGTCGAGATGGTACAGGCGTTCTATGAATTGCTCTTCACCGACGAGGTGCGGCGGATGCAGGAGGAGCAGGGATCTTCCCGACTGTATGCCATGCAGCTGTCCGATGCCGGGCCGCGCAAAGATCGCCTAGGCGACGATGAACGCCACTTTCTCAGCATGCGGGACGGGTTTTATCAGGCCACGATCAGCGAGAACGGCTGGCCCTACGTGCAGTTTCGGGGCGGTCCCCGGGGTTTTCTGAAGGTCTTGGACGACAAAACCATCGCCTATGCGGATTTTCGGGGAAATCGGCAATACATCTCGGACGGCAACCTGAAATCTTGCGACAAGATCGCGATCATCGCGGTGGATTACCCTAACTC
>CAKZYL010000008.1 GCA_937884705.1 uncultured Roseovarius sp.
ATAAGATCGCATTCGGCGAGTGTCAGGCGAGCTGGCAGCCGTAGATCGCAAGCACGCATCAACATCGCGCGGGTCTGCGGAAGGTCGGGTACATCGTTCAAGAAACCCCAATTCCAGTAGGCCCGCGAATTGTTCTTGGACCGGCCAAAGACCTGAATGTGCAAACCACGTCGCTTTGCGTCGCTGACAAAGGCGTCCACCTCGTCATCTGAAAGGTGAGGCAGATTGAACTGCAAAGAGTCTGGGGCGCGTAGCTCTGCTGCATATGCGGCTGGCACTTGAACAGAATTTAGCGCTTGCAAGCGCTTTGCGACATGATCGTGGTTGCGACGGCCATCAAGCACGCGCTGATCCAAATGCTCCAACTGTGCGCGGATCAAAACTGCGGAGAGTGTATTCAGCCGCAAGCCAAACATGGGCATGTTGTTCTGGACACGGGCCATAACGTCTGCCGGGATATCGTGGTGCTGCCACTTATCCTCGTAAGAGCCGTGCATCATTATCGCGCGGGCCATCAGCTCTGGGTCGTCAGTGACCATGATCCCGCCCTCTCCTGAATTCAGGAGTTTGTAGGACTGGAAAGAGTAACATCCGATTTTGCCCAAGGTTCCAATCTTGCGGCCATCCCATGTGGTTCCAAGGGAGTGGGCAGCATCCTCGACAACGGGAACGCCAGCCGCGTCACATGCGGCCATGATGGCGTCCATATCCGATGTGTGACCGCGCATATGGCTTATCAGGACGGCATCAACGTCCGGCAATTTTCGGCGAAAATCGTCCAGATCAATCCTGTAGTTCGACGCGCATTCGCACAAGACAGGCACACAATCCGCATGGACCACTGCGGAAGGCACTGCAACAAAGGTGAAGGCCGGGATCATCACCTTTGCGCCTGGCTGCAAGTCCAGCGCCATGAGCGAAAGGAACAACGCTGCTGAACACGATGAGACAGCCAAAGCATAGCGGCTGCCTATTTTGGTCGCGAATTCTCGCTCTAGCTGGGTAACGGGCGACTCTGCGGTAGTGTAGCGGTACAGGTCGCCATTGCCCAAAATCCGGTTGACCTCGGACATGGCGGACGGCGGAATTGGTTCTGCGGCAGTCACATCCGGCAGCTCAAATGCTGTTGCTTCGCTCATCCGTAAGCCTCCATGAGTTCGTCGCCGCCGATGAAATCAAGACCGCGTTGTTCGCCGTATTTGCGGGCATCTTCGTAGGTTGTCGAATGGCCGGTCTCTGCATCAATCATTTCGGAAGCGACAACCATCGGGAACAAGCCTTGATTGACCGCGAAGGCCAATATGAGTTCGGTATGCCCGTTTCTCTCCTTGAGCAGGCCCTTTGTGCCGACGATCAGAGGAATGTGCCCGGGCGCACGAAACAGGCGCGCGAAATCCTTGGCATCACCCTGTTTTAACAACGCGCAGAGTTCGCGAATTGTGCGGGCGGTCTCAACATGCGAGCAACCGGTTTTGTTTTCTCTGAAATCCAAGGTGATGGAAAAGCGAGGATCGAAGCCGGGTGTTGGTTCAGACAGCGCGCCGTAGATCGAATTGGGGTCTGCATACTTGGAAACAAAGTCCAGATACGTGTCCAGACCCAATGTCTGACCCATTTCCCAACTGATATA
>CAKZYL010000009.1 GCA_937884705.1 uncultured Roseovarius sp.
TGGTTGCGGGACTGTCCGTTACGTCGCTCCTTGTCGGTGGCCTTGTGGCCGGGGTTGTCGCAGCTGCTCTGACGGCGCTGCTCGCCCGAAAGACAATCCTCAGAAGTGATGCGAGCCTGGCGTCCATCTACCTGATCGCCCTGGCCGCAGGTATCTTCATCTTGTCCGCCGCGGGATCAGCCGTTCCGCTGAAGAGTTTCCTGTTTGGGTCTATCCTGGGCATCGACGACGCATCCATGATGCTCGTTGGCGGTGTGGCAACGGTCACACTCGTGTCTTTTGCCGTTCTCCTACGCCCCCTGATCGTCAGCACCTGTGACCCGACCTTTTTTGAGGCCCAGACCAAACGGCCCTGGCTGATCGAGCAGGCATTCATGCTGCTGCTCGTATTGAACTTGCTTGCCGCATTCAAAACACTCGGCACACTGATGGCGGTTGGCCTAATGATCCTACCTGCAACGTCGGCACGGTATTGGTCGAGCACGATCACGGGTCAGCTTGGCCTGACATTCTTCTTCGCGCTCGCAAGCTGCTGGGTAGGTCTGGCCCTTTCGTATCTCTTTCCGGAAACGCCCTCTGGCCCCGCCATAGTGCTTACAGCCGGTGGGTTTTTCCTGATTTCGGTCCTTCTGGGCCCTCTCGGTTTTGGGAGGCGGTGGCGCAAACCGTCTAACCAAACATCAACATCCCTTGCGCAGACATCAACCAAAGAGAGACCTCAATGACACTCAAAACCACTATCGCCACTGGACTACTCACCGCTTTTGCGGCTTTACCGGCATTTGCGGACGACATGAAGGTTGTCGCCAGCTTTTCAATCCTTGGCGACATGGTCGAGCAAGTCGTGGGCGATCACGCTGAAGTCACAACCATCGTCGGACCGGACGCGGATGCACATGTCTACCAGCCCTCCGTTGCCGACGCGCGCGCAGTGGCGGAAGCCGATGTTATCTTCGTCACTGGCATGGGTTTCGAGACTTGGTCGGACACTTTGATCGCCGAGTCTGGCACTGACGGAACCGTCTATGTCGCAACTGAAGGTGTCACACCCGTGCTCGTTGACGGCGAGATCGACCCGCACGCATGGAACGCTCTGACCAATGGCGTGGTCTACGTCCAGAACATTGCTGACGCCATGTCAGAAGCGATGCCGGATCACGCGACGGAATTTCAGGCGAATGCGGCTTCCTACATTTCAACACTCTACGCGCTGCATGCTGACACGCTGCAACGCTTGGCCGCTCTCCCAGAGGATCGCCGGACAGTTGTCACAGCTCATGATGCGTTCGGGTACTTGGCGGACGCTTATGGAATGAACTTCGTGGCACCCATCGGGATCGACACCGAAGCCGAGCCGTCTGCGCAAGAGTTGGCCTCTTTGATCACCCAAATCCGCGAAGATGGTGTTGCGGCGCTCTTCGTGGAAAACATCACCAGCCCGGCCCTTGTCCAACAAGTTGCGGATGAAACTGGCCTCGAAATTGGCGGCCAGCTGTTCTCCGATGCGCTGTCCGAGCGCGGCGGCCCGGCGACAAGCTACCTTGCGATGTTTGAACACAACTTGGGCCAGTTGCTGGCAGCGTTGGAAAGCTAAAACAAAGGCGGTCAGGACGTCTGGAAACAAGCGCCCTGACACCTCTTTTCGAAGAAAGTTGGGTTCATGCTGCTCGAACGGACGATTTCGCAACTGGATGTTGGATACGTTCCCGATCACATTGCACAGGAGATGGGGCATCTTGGCTATGCCCAAAGGCTCGGTGCTTTGAAGGGCGAAGCTGGCTACTTCAATGAAGCAAAGCGGGCCTATGAGCTGGCGAAACCCTTCATCCGCACCTCACCAGCAGTCGCCGTTTTTTGTCACTTGCTCGTTGAGTCAACTGCATCCCCACTCAGAGCTTTGGAGTTGAAACTGCCCGAACCCGCCCGACGCGGCGGGGCCAAAGCGCGCCGGGATGTTATCTAGACCATGCGCAGATTTCCTACCGAGCGCATCGTTTGTTTGACCGAGGAAACGGTCGAAACACTGTATTTGTTGGGCGAAGAAGATCGCATCGTCGGCGTGTCTGGCTACGCCGTGCGTCCCAAGCGGGTGCGGAAAGAGAAACCACGCGTGTCCGCCTTTACCTCTGCTGATATCCCCAAAATCCTCGCGCTCTCACCTGACCTCGTCCTGACCTTTTCGGATCTACAGGCGGATATTGCCGCCGAACTCATTCGGGCAGGCGTTGCCGTCATGGCCTACAACCAAAGGGACATCGCAGGTATCCTCGCCATGATCCGCCACCTAGGGGCCACTGTAGGACAAGGGCGAAGAGCTGCCCGTTTAGCGGACCACTATGAAAAACGATTGGCGGCCATTTCTGCACGAACGGAGCAGCGTCCGCGCCTCAAAGTGTATTTTGAAGAGTGGGACGAGCCGATGATTTCCGGCATTCACTGGGTCTCAGAACTGGTGGAGATTGCAGGGGGCCAGGACGTCTTTCCGGATTTGGCTCAGCAAGGAACGGCGAAGGATCGGTTCGTGACCTCGGACCAAGTGATCGCTGCCGCCCCTGACGTCGTCCTCGCGTCTTGGTGCGGCAAAAAAGTAAGACCTGAGAAAATCGCGGCGCGACCCGGATGGGACACCATCCCAGCAGTCCGCGCGGGCCGGATCATCGAGATCAAATCCCCTCTCATCCTTCAACCCGGGCCAGCAGCACTCACCGATGGATTGGACGCGATCCTGGCTGCCCTTTCCCCAGCAAAAGAGATGCTGTCATGAACATTGCAAGTCCCTGCACAGGCATATGCAAACTCGATGAAGCCACAGGCTGGTGCTTGGGCTGTGGACGTACCGGCGAAGAAATGGACGGGTGGCGCGTGCAGTCGGAACAAGCGCGGCAAGAGGTGTGGGAGCAAATACCCGTGCGTCTGAAAGAGCTGGGTGTCACGTGTCGAAGGCTGCCTTGGACCACAGACGATGTCCGCGCGTTTGTAGCCTCAACGCTGGAGGCCGGACGCGGCACCTGGGTCATCGGAGTTGTCGGAGCCGTCGCTGAATTTACGGCTGCTCAGAGCGATAAGGTTGAGGTGCACGTCGATGGTGACGACATCACCGCCTACACGAAGAACGGCGCACTACGGGTGAAAATCAACGATGACATTCGCGCGCTCACGTTTGATCTCCCCGACTGGGGGCGTGAGCCTCGGATTGTTCTTGCGGTCAAACGAGAACGCGGGCGCCTGCCTGTGGCTTCTGGCGTCGCGGATTTAGGTCCGGATACCGATGCTCTAGTGCAAGAGCAGAATGCCAAGCTCTACGATCTTGGGTTGGGCCGAAAGGAAGGTCGTTTCTGTGTCCGTTTGGACAAAGGCGCTGCGCAAGAGGCTTTGGATGGTGCAGCGGGTCTCGCGTTTGCGCAGGCGTTACCCATGATCGCTGGTCCATTGGTCGCTGCGAGCCCGACACGCATTGTAGAAAGTGCGCTTGGGCGCATCGAAGTGCTGGGACAAATCCCTCCCCCTGAAGCGACATCACCTGATGGGCCTCACACGCATCTCTTGCCGGATCACATCGAAACCGGGCGAGCGTTGCCAGTTGGCATGGATTTACCGCGCGCATACTTGCCTGGAGCTATCTTCTACCCGCCGAAGTGATCAATGCGCCGCTGCGGGCAAGCCTAGGCTAAACTTATGGTCGGGATAGTCGTAGCCTTCGAACATGACGTCCCTTTCATATGTCATGCCGATCTTCTGCAAGACGCGTACTGATTGTCGGTTGTTTGGATCGACAATGGCCACGACACGTAGAGTGTTTGGCAGGCATGCTGCATGCGCGATCATGGCCTGCGCAACCTCGGTCGCAATCCCGTGCCCCCAGCAATCATAGGCCAAACGGAAACCGAGCTCTGCTTCGCACTCGCTCACACGGTGAGGATCGTTTGCGAGTGAAACGTATCCAATCAACTGCCCGTCCGATTTCAGGCAAATGGCCAGCGTCAGTGGCAGGCTGTGATCTGTGGCGGTTTGCATCGCACGCTTCAACCATTCGCAGCAGGCCGTATGATCAAGCGCGCCATCGTTGCTGAAAGCCATAGCTTTAGTATCGCCCAAGATGGCTGAGACTTGTTGAAGATCATCATCGCGAAACGGCCTCAAGGCTAGACGGTCGGTGTTGATCATGTCTCGCTACTCTGTCCGGACCGAGGCGCATTCCCCAAGCGTACCATGCTGACGGCATCAATGAACGCGCCCCCTCGAAAAGCATAGTCTCGCAACACACCTTCTCGTTCAAATCCCATGCGTTTGTAGAGACCAATGGCGCGTTCGTTGTCCGCGTTCACGGTCAATTCGATCCTGCGCAACGCCCACCAATCGTCGGCCACGTCAAGCAATGACGTCAACAAACGCGATCCAAGTCCATTGCCGACGTAAGCATCATGAACCCCCATGCCGACAGCGCCGACATGTGACCTGCGCCCCTCAAAACGCGTCAGAGAGGCCATGCCAACAATCTCTTCTTTCGAGGTTGCCACGAGGCATACGAAATTCGGTCCGCTCGTCGACATCTTCTGTCGCGTTGTGCTCACGCTCTGGTAGGGCAGCCGCATTGTGCCCCATCGATAACCGGGTAGGTTCATCAAAGTCGTCACGCCAGGCGCATCTTCCGGTTCAACTGCTCTGATGAAGATGTCAGCGGCTAACCCGTTCTCGGTTACCTCGCTAGCGTCATCATTTGTTTGGTTTTTTGTCATACTGTGCTCCTTGGTTTGCCGAAGGAGCAGTGACCCCACTCCAATCGGTGGGGTCCTAAAGAAAGGTCTCAGCCTACGCCGCGCACGCCTTTCTACCCCATGCAAAATGGGTGAAATGATGTACGTGGTTCAGTGCAAAACCCATAAGATCTGATATCATGCTTGAATAATGATAGATAGCCGCTGCTTCGCAGGACGGAGACGGCGTTCGTTGACACTGCTTC
>CAKZYL010000010.1 GCA_937884705.1 uncultured Roseovarius sp.
ATCATCACCGGCTTTTCATTCTCCGGCTGCCCCAGAAGCGCGTTCAGAAATGCCATCGGGTTGGGCGTATGTGTCAGCGACGCCAAGCCCGCCCTGTGCAAGGCCGTGATCAGCATCCCCGTCGCTATACCGACGCTTTCAGGCACGTAGTAATGCTTGTACCGCGTCCCATCCGCGTTCAGCCCGTAGCGCTGGGCAAAGATTGCAATCAACCATGGGGCATCCGTCAGATGCGGCTTTGAGACGCCCGTGCCAATCGGCTCAAGGGCCGCGAGCCAGGCATCTCCCGCGCCGCCGTCGTAGAATTTCTCTTCTTCTTTTTCCGCCGCCGCACGGATCTGCGCCTTCATGTCGGGGTCCGAGATAGCCGCGAAATGCCAAGGCTGTTGATTGGCCCCGCTGGGCGCCGTACCCGCCGCCTCGATAGCGGCGCGGATCACCGCCTCCGGCACCGGGCGCGGCTCATAATGGCGAATGGTCCGTCGCGTGCGCATTTCATCGCGGAAGGCCTCCACGCGCCGCAAGGCTTCATCATCGCTCAAGATGGCGCGAGGGGGCAGAGGCAACGGTTCATACGTCATGGCACATAAAGCCCCGACACCCATCCGATCACCAAAGACACAGTGATCACGGCAAAGGCCGTGGAAATCAGGATCGAAGCCGACACGCGCTGTGGTGCGACCCCGTAATGCTCGGCCAGAATGTAGACATTGCCCGCCACCGGCAGAGAGGCCGCAGCGATCATCACCGCTGCCGAATAAGGATCCACCGGGAAAAGCACGAAGCAGGCAAAGGCCGCAAAGAGCGGGTGCAGGCCCAGCTTGCTGAGCGACAGCCATCCTGCCACCATAGGATGTTCCGCCCTTTTGGTGGCCAGAGAGGCGCCAATCGCGAACAGCGCACCCGGCGTGGCCGCTCCGCCCAAAAGATCCAGAAAGTCATTCATCACGCCAGGGATCGTGACACCAGAGGCCGACCACAAGAGCCCGAGGGTGATCGACACGATCATGGGGTTTTTCAAAAGTCCCAGACCCACCGTGCGCAGAATACCCGCCCCCACGGTGCCATCGCGTGATCCGGTCACCAAAATCACAATCAGCGAGCCGAAAACGATGAGGTCGATCGACAGAACAAGCATAACAGGTCCGATCGCCGCCTCTCCCATCAAGAGGGTGAGCATGGGCACACCGAGAAAGCCAACATTTCCAATGACCCCGCACTGCGCCTCGAATGAGGCCTCTTCAATCGAGGTGCCGCGCAGGAAAGCCGCCATTAATACAAGGCCATAGACAAAGCCCGTGGCCCACAAATACGCGGCCACAAATGTGATATCGAACACGTCAGTGAATGATAGGTTTGCTGAAAATTTGAACAGCATCGCCGAAAGCGCGAAGTAAAACACAAACTTGGTCAGCCACGCCGTTGCAGTCTCGGTGAAAAACCCAGTGCGCCCTGCGCCAAACCCCAGGCCGATAATCAGAAAAAAGGGTAACGTTTGCAAAAATACGTCGGCCATGCTTGCGGTGTAGCATGGGTTTTGGGGCTGTCCAATTGGATGTGCACCTCAATATCAAACAAGACGCGGCGCTTGCGGGTACGCCTTGCAAACGCGTAAGATGCAAGGCACCGCAGGAGGATGCGTATGACGGCCACGGCCACAGAGGTTAGCCCGGAAATCAAAAAAGGCCGCAAGTACGATCAAGTGCTCGAGGGCGCTCGTGCCGTGTTCCTGCGTGACGGGTTCGAGGGCGCAAGCGTGGATGACATCGCCCGCAGTGCCAGCGTAAGCAAGGCCACGCTCTACAGCTATTTTTCCGACAAACGTTTGCTCTTTTCTGAGGTCGCCCGCGAAGAATGCAACCGCCAGGCGCAGGAAGCGCTTGATGGCATGCCTCAGGACGCACCGATAGACGTGATCCTGCATGAGGCCGCCGACAAGATGGTGCGCTTCTTTCTCTCTGATTTCGGACAACAGATGTACCGCATCTGCGTCGCCGAGTCTGATCGCTTCCCAGAGCTGGGCCGCCGTTTCTACGAATCCGGCCCAGCTATGATGCGCGAGAAGATGACGGGCCTCCTGACCCCCTATATTGACGCCGGGGATCTGCAGATCGACGACATTGATCTCGCCACCAGCCAACTTGGAGAACTCTGCAAGAGCGATCTATTCGTGCGTATGCTCTGCGGCGTTGCGGGGGAGATTACTGAAGCGGATATCGACCGCGTAGTGACCGGCGCGGTGGACATGTTTCTGGCCCGTTACGGCACCCGGTAAGGCCGTCCGAAACCGGTCAAATACGTTCTGGTCTAGCTTACTTTTATTGACCATTCATTTGGCACCCCCGGCGCATCCGATCCGTGCGCAGAACGCCTACAAATGGCGGCAAGGTTTCTTCTCTACTTAGGAGAATTACCCGCCGACCTCGACAATCGCCTTGGCCAACAACGGCACGGTCTGTGCATTCAATCCCGCTACGTTGATCCGGCTGTCTCCCACCATGTAGATGGCATGCGTTTCGCGCAGGTCCTGCACGACCTCGGGCGACAGCCCGAGACGCGAGAACATGCCCCGGTGTTGCGCGATGAAACCAAAGCGGTCAGAGCCCGTCAGGCGCTGCAGTTCCTTGGCAAGGCCTTCCCTGAGATCCAGCATGGAAAGCCGCACCGCCTCCAGCTCCTGCTGCCAGTCCGCTCGCAGATCCGGGTCGTTCAACACTAGCGTTACCATGCGAGCACCGTGATCGGGCGGAAACGAATAGTTCTGCCGGTTGAGATGCTGCAGCGTCGCCTGATTGAGTTTGGAGCGCGACGTATCATGGCTAACCGCCATTAATAGGCCTGTCCGCTCGCGATAGATGCCAAAGTTCTTCGAACAACTCGCCGCGATCAGCGTCTCTGGGCAGCCCGACACGATCGCGCGGGTCGCGGCGGCATCGTCTTCCAGCCCGTCGCCAAAGCCCTGATAGGCGATGTCGATCATCGG
>CAKZYL010000011.1 GCA_937884705.1 uncultured Roseovarius sp.
CGGATTGATGGACGCCACGACACTCACTTGCACCAAAGAAGACAGGATGGCCACGACGAAAACATCTATCATCGACCAGCGGCCAATAAACTCCACCACTTCGTAGATCACATGACGATGGGGCGCAGACATGGAGGCGCCATACGATACGGACAGCGCCAGATACGCAATCGCGAAGAACTTCAGCGCGGGGATCAGAACGGACGCCACCAAAATGACAATGGCCACGCCCCACGCCCCGTAGGACGCCAACTCTACAGCGCCCCCGATGATGGTACTTTCCACGTCGCGAAACAGTGTGGTCGTGATCAGCATCGGATAGATGTTGGCGGGGATATAGGCCAGGATCCCAGCGATCCACCACGCCCAGACCTTGTGCAGGCTGCGGTGATCGCGTGAGATCAGTTTCTCGCCGCAGCGCGCGCAGCGCTTCGTGCCCATGGGGTAGACCTTTTCACAGGTTCGGCATCCAACAAGCCCGAGGTCTTTGGCGGTGACTGTCATTCCTCGAGCGCTCGCCAGATTGTCCAACGGCAGGTGACGGTGTCTTTGACGAAGATCAGGATCACCAGCGCCACAAACATCCAGAACGCGGGGCCAAGCTCCACCCGTGCCAGATCTGTCAGCTTTACCAGCGCCACAGCTGTGCCGATCACAAAGATCTCTACCATGGACCAAGGCTTGAGTTTTTCGCTCAGCCGAAAGGCGCGGCTGGCACCGGGCCATGGGCGGCGATCTGCGACAATCGGGGTGAGCGTGTAGATCGTCAGCGCAAACCGCAGGGCGGGCAATCCCACAATCAGCCCCAGCGTCGCCAAAGCCAGCACAATCATCGGGCCATCGGAGAACGCCAAGGCCGCATCAAGGATTGTGGTTTGTTTCGTGAACCCGAAGCGATGGATGCTGATGAAGGGCATGAAAAGCGCCGTCATCACTAGGATGAGGGCCGCCGACGACATCGCGATGATGAAGAGGCCCGCATTGCGCCGAGGGGTGATCAACGGGTGATGGCACACGTCACAGCGCACGCGTTCGCCTGTTTCCAATTGTGCGACGTCATAGATGGCGTCGCATTTGGGGCATGCGATTAGGGTGTCGATGTTCTCTGGCGTCGCCTCTTTCATCCTGTGTCAGGTAATGTGCGCGTGCTGGACCAGCAATGGCGCGAGGGGATCGGAAGGGGTGATCTGTGGCGATGCGCGGATATTGTTGCGCTGGGCGCAATGATTAATAGAAGAGGCCGCATATTCTTTGACGCTAGGTCATGCGCTACATGATTGCCAAGGAAACAGAATTGCGAAGGAGCGAGACATGATTACAGATATCAAAGGTCTGCACCACGTGACCTCGATGGCCGCGGATGCCAATGAAAACAACACGTTCTTCACAGACACGCTTGGTCTGAGACGGGTCAAGAAAACCGTGAACTTTGACGCGCCTGATGTCTATCACCTCTATTATGGGGATGAGACAGGCACGCCCGGTTCTGTCATGACGTATTTCCCGTTCCCAGGCATGCGCCGTGGGCACCGTGGTGCCGGTGAAGTGGGCGTGACCGAATTTGCCGTACCCAAGGGCAGCCTTGGCTACTGGCAAACGCGGCTCGTGGACAAAGGCATGATCCGGCAGAGCGAGGACGTGGCGTTTGGCGAAAAGCGCTTGAGTTTTGACGGCCCCGATGGCGATGGCTTTGCCGTGGTGGAAACCGAGGATCGCGGGCGTACCCCGTGGACCGGTGTGGATGTGCCCGAAACGGCGGGTGTCTTCGGCTTCAATGGCGCGCGGTTCCGGCTCAAAGATGCGTCCGCGACAGGCGAGCTCTTGGAGTACATGGGCTATCAGAAGGCCGACACGCAAGGCAACCTGACGCGTTACATCATCGAAGGCGGCAATGCGGCAGACACGATCGATCTGGAGGAAATCGGCGATGCGCCGATGGCCGGACAAGGTGCGGGCTCTGTTCATCACATCGCATTTGCGGTGGATGATCGTGCGGCTCAGCTTCGGGTGCGTCAGGCGCTGATGGACACGGGCTATCAGGTGACGCCGGTCATCGACCGGAACTACTTCTGGGCCATCTACTTCCGCACACCGGGCGGTGTGCTCTTTGAGGTGGCCACGAATGAGCCGGGCTTTGACCATGATGAAGATACGGCGCATCTGGGCGAAGCGCTGAAACTGCCAGAACAGTACGAGGCACAACGCGCTGAGATTGAACGCGTTTTGCCGGATCTTGCCGCCTAAGCACATGCCCCCCGCGCAAAATCGCGGGGGGCGACGCTATGTCTGAGGTATTCAAATCGGACAGGGATCAGAGCAGTCATCCGTTCGGTTTTGCCCAATTTTTCCTCTAAATCTGCGGGGGTAGGGCTTCTTTTATTGAAATGATTGAAGAAGTTAACGCGGCCTATATGGTGGACATATGTCTGAAGGCCGGTTTTTTGATGAGATGTGGGCGCAGGAGGATGCTGCGCGACCTCCCTACAACTCCTTTTACAGTTGGATCACCCATGAAGACCCTGCCCGGCTGCGGGCGAAACAGCGCGAAGCCGAAGAGGTGTTTCGCCTCACAGGCATCACCTTCAATGTCTACGGGCGCAAGGAAGCCGAAGAACGGCTGATCCCGTTCGATATCGTCCCACGGATCATCTCGGGCAGAGAATGGCAGAAACTGTCGCGCGGCATTGAGCAGCGCGTCATCGCGATCAACGCGTTTCTGCACGACATTTATCATCGCCAAGAGATTCTGAAAGCTGGGCGCGTCCCGGTTGAGATGATCGCGGGCAATGAGGCGCTCTTGCCGCAGATGATGGGGGTCATGCCGCCCGGTGGCGTCTATACCCACATTGTCGGCATTGATCTGGTGCGCACGGGCGAGGATGAGTTTTTCGTTCTCGAAGACAACGCGCGCACCCCGTCCGGTGTCAGCTACATGCTGGAAAACCGCGAGACGATGCTGAGCATGTTCCCGGAGCTTTTTGCGCAGGAAAAGGTGCGCAATGTCTCAAACTATCCGTTGCTCTTGCAAAAATCTTTGGCCGAATCCGCGCCGTCTGGGATCCCCGGTGATCCCACTGTGGCGCTTCTGACGCCCGGTATCTACAACTCGGCCTATTTTGAGCATTCCTTTCTGGCCAATAACATGGGCGTGGAGCTGGTTGAGGGCCACGATCTGCGTGTGGTGGACGGGCGGCTATGCATGCGGACAACCCAAGGCTATGACCCGATCGATGTGCTTTACCGCCGCGTTGACGATGAGTTTCTGGATCCCCTGAATTTCAAACCCGAGAGCACGCTTGGTGTTCCGGGTCTCTTTGACGTCTATCGTTCGGGCGCCGTGACATTGGCCAACGCGCCGGGCACGGGCATCGCTGATGACAAGGCGATCTACAGCTACATGCCCGACATCGTCGAATTTTACACCGGTGAAAAAGCGATCCTGCAAAACGTGCCAACGTGGCGCTGCTCAGACCCGGACTCGTTGAAATACGTCTTGGACAATCTGGCAGAGCTGGTGGTCAAAGAAGTCCACGGATCGGGCGGCTACGGCATGCTGGTGGGGCCGGCGGCGAGCAAAAAGGATGTAGAAGCGTTCCGCAAAAAGCTGAAAGCGCGACCGGCCAACTATATCGCGCAGCCTACCCTGGCGCTCTCCACCGTGCCGATTTTTACCAAGAGCGGTCTGGCCCCGCGGCACGTGGATTTGCGGCCTTTCGTGTTGATGAGCCCCGAGGGCATCCGCATCACGCCTGGCGGGCTGACGCGGGTCGCGATGAAGAAAGGATCTCTGGTGGTGAATTCCTCGCAAGGGGGCGGCACGAAAGACACTTGGGTTTTGGACGATTGACGCATGTTGGGTAAGACGGCAAACGGTCTCTACTGGATGTTTCGCTATCTTGAGCGGGCGGAAAACAACGCCCGTCTGATCGAAACCGGGCAGCGGATCGCGCTCACCCGGTCTGGTGCGCCCACCGATGAATGGACGCCCGTGATGAAGACCACGGGCACAGATCTCAGCTACGCGCAAAAGTACGACACCGTCACGAAAGAGAGCGCGATTGACTGGATGTTGCGGGATCCGGAAAATCCGTCGTCTGTGCGATCTTCTATTGAGGCGGCCCGGCAAAACGCGCGTATGGTGCGCACGGCCGTGACGGCTGAGGTCTGGGGCGCGATGAACGGGTGCTATATCGATGTCAAAAGCGCCCTGGCCCGCCGCGTGAATGAGCGGGATTTGCCGAATGTGCTTGGCCTGATCCGACAGCGGACAGCGCTTGTGCGGGGCGCAACCCACGGCACGATGCTGCGCAATGACAGCTATGATTTCGCGCGGATCGGCACGTTTTTAGAACGCGCCGACAACACCGCGCGCATTCTGGACACCAAGTATTACGTTCTGCTGCCCACATCTGCATCGGTTGGGTCACATCTGGATAACATCCAGTGGGAGACGATCTTGCGGTCTGTCAGTGGGGCGGCTGGGTTTCGCAAAGCCTATGGGCAAAAGGTGAAGCCCAGTGAGATCGTGGACTTTCTGGTTCTGGATAAGCGCATGCCACGCAGCCTGAACTTCTGCTGTCAGAAGATCCGCGACAACCTTGGCTATCTTGCCTCAGAATACGGCCAAAGGCTTGAGGCGCATCAGATGGCTGATGATATGTGCCGCCGGTTCATGTCTCATGATGTCGAGGCAATTTTTGATTACGGTCTGCATGAATACATCCAGGATGTGGTTGCGGCGCTCAACGCGCTTGGTCACCAGATCGAGCGCGACTATCGGTTTTTCGCATGATCCTCAGCATATCTCACGCCACCCGCTACAAGTTCGACGCGCCTGTCAGTTACGGGCTGCAGCAATTGCGGCAGACGCCAAAGTCCTATCGCGCCCAGAGCGTTCTGACTTGGACCACGCGCCTCACCGGCGCCAAGAAGCAGCTGGAGTTCGATGACTATCACAGGAACCGTGTTGAGTTGATCAGCCTCAATGACGGTGTGGAGGAACTGGTCATCGAAAGCGAAGGCCGGGTTGAGATGGCCGACACCCACGGCATTGTCGGCCCCCATGCCGGACCTGCCCCGCTTTGGCTGTTTGCCCGCGCGACGCCTTTGACACAGTCAGGCCGGGGGACGCGGTCGATCGTGTCTCAGATATCCAATGGAGAGCCGCTGGATCGGCTGCACGCGCTCTCTGCCTTGATTAAGGATCAGATCGCCTATGAGGTCGGGGCCTCTGAATCCCATTGGACGGCCGAAGAGGCTGTAGCCGCCGCAAAAGGCGTATGTCAGGACCACACGCATGTCTTTATCACCTGCGCCCGGATCATGGGCTTTCCGGCGCGCTATTCATCGGGGTTTCTTTTGCTCGATGATCGCGAAGAGCAAGAGGCCACGCATGCCTGGGCAGAGGCTTACGTGGACGGGTTGGGCTGGGTCGGATTTGACGTCTCAAACGGGATTTCTCCGGATGAGCGCTACGTGCGAGTGGCCACAGGCTTGGATTATTCGGATGCCGCACCCATCCGGGGCGTTCGGATGGGAAATGCCGAGGAAAGCCTTTCTGTTGCAGTCAAGGTTGCGCAGCAGTAGAGGGATTGCATGACTTATTGCATTGGCGTTCGCCTTGATCGGGGCCTTGTGTTCATGTCCGACACCCGCACCAATGCGGGCCTTGATAATGTATCCACGTTTCGAAAGATGCATTGCTGGGAAGTGCCCGGGGAACGTGCGATCACCCTGATGACCGCTGGCAATCTGGCCACGACCCAAGCGGTTGTAAGCCTGCTGGAAGAGCGGACCAAGGCCCCGGCAGAACGCCAGCCTACGATCCTAAGCGCCCCATCCATGTTCGAGGTTGCCAATATTGTCGCGGCGACCTTGCGCGAAGTGATCAGCAATCACGATGAATGTGGCCAGCAAGCTGACAATGCGTTCAACGGCACACTGATCCTGGGCGGGCAGATTGCCGACAGCGTCACGCGGCTTTTCCTGATCTATCCAGAAGGCAATTTCATCGAGGCAGGCGATGAAACGCCGTTCTTTCAGATTGGGGAAACGAAATACGGGCGACCCATACTCGTACGCGCCTACGACCCAGCCATGACGTTTGAAGCCGCTGTGAAAATGATGCTTTTGAGTTTTGACTCAACCATCAAGGCGAACCTATCCGTTGGACCGCCCATTGACCTGCAGATCTATTCCGAGGGCGAATTGGTGCTTGGCCCGTCCCGTCGTTTTGAGGCCGATGATCCCTATTTCAACGAAATATCAGAGGGTTGGGGCAGCGCCCTGAAACAGGCGGTGGATAGCTTGCGAGATTTCTCCTTGGACGAGTAGCGCGCTTCCGATCGCAAGAATTGCAATCAGAGCAATAATATATCGATTTTCAATGCGATACACTTTGGAAATCAACAGCTTACTTTTGTGCCGAGAGAGAACAGGGCACTAAGATTGTCTTGTCGCCACGTTAACATCGGAGCCAAGAACATGAGCTGGAATCCAACCCATGGGCCAGATTGCCCCTCTGCAGATCCCGAGTCTATCGAGACATTGATCATCCCGCGCGCCAGGGATTTAGGCGGTTTCGAAGTGCGCCGGGCCTTGCCCAGCCCCAAGCGGCAGATGGTGGGCCCATTCATCTTTTTCGATCAGATGGGACCGGCGGAGTTTATCACCGACGGTGGCATTGACGTGCGCCCGCACCCCCATATCGGCCTTGGGACTGTGACCTATCTGTATCAGGGTGAGTTCGAGCATCGTGACAGTCTTGGGACGCACCAAATGATCTATCCCGGTGAAGTGAACTGGATGGTCGCGGGGCGCGGCGTCACCCATTCTGAACGCACATCCGAGGAGACCCGCGCCACCCGCCACAAGCTTTTCGGCATTCAGACGTGGATCGCTTTGCCCGAAGATCGCGAGGACATCGCCCCGGATTTTGAACACCACAAGGAAGCGACACTGCCCTTCCTGGACGATGCCGGCGCGCAGGCGAGGCTCATTCTGGGCACGGCTTACGGAGAGGCCAGCCCCGTGACCATGCAGTCGGAAACATTCTACTTGGATGTCGTCTTGGAACCAGGAGCGCAATTCCCAATGCCAGATGATCATGAGGACCGGGGCGTTTACGTCACGCAAGGATCGGTTGAAGTGGCCGGCGAGGTGTTTGAAGCCGGCCGCATGATGGTGTTCCGCCCTGGTGACAGGATTTCCCTGCGGGCCGGAGAGCAAGGCGCAAGGCTCATGGCGCTCGGCGGAGAGACGCTTAATGAGCACCGCTATCTATGGTGGAACTTTGTTTCTTCGTCCAAAGACCGCATTGAAGAGGCGAAAGAAGCCTGGAAACTAGCGGATTGGGAAAATGGACCTTTCAAGCTGCCCCCTGGAGATGCATCGGAGTACATCCCTATCACCCCTGAGTTGGATCGCACCAGTCCGAGGGTGGCGGCGACGTCTTAAAGCTCTTATCAATCTGTCCATGGCATCATATGGTGAGCTAGCTGAGCAGGATGCGTGGATATGTCAGTCGTGACCAATAACTTGGCAATTTGCGGTGTTTCGCCGTGAAGCAAGAGATTATCCGTGAACCCGAGCTGCGTGCGGCGCTGAGACAAGACCGTGCGCTGCTCTGGGGTATTGGCATTTTTAGTGGATTTGCCAATCTGCTTATGCTGACCGGCCCCATTTACATGTTGCAGGTTTATGATCGGGTGCTGTCCAGCCGATCCGTTGAGACCCTGGTCGCGCTGAGCCTTCTGGTCCTGTTTCTCTATTCGATGATGGGTCTTTTGGATTTTGCCAGAGGGCGCGTGATGGCGCGCGTCGGTGTCAGATTTCAATCCCGTCTGGAACGCCGCGTGTTTGAGGCATCGATGAAGCGTTCCGCCAGCAATGACGGACGCCCCTTTCACGGCATGCGCGATCTGGAGCAAGTGCAGCGGTTGATGACGTCACCCGTGGCGATGTCGGCCTTCGACATCCCGTGGACGCCGCTCTTTCTTTTTGGAATATGGATCTTTCACCCTTGGCTTGGCAGCCTGGCCATTGCGGGTGGGACGCTGCTTGTTATTCTGGCTATTCTCAACCAGCGCGTTTCAAAAGAAGCATCGGCTGATGCAAACACCGCGTCCTTCGAGGCGGACGCGATGGCCGCGCGTATGGGCCGGGACGCGGACATGATTTCGGCCCTTGGTATGCGGGAGACGATGTTCAAGCGCTGGATGTCGCAGCGTGGTCTGGCCCTTGATAAACATCTGGGCGCCGCAGACATTTCTGGATCGTTCCTAAGCGCGACCAAGGCGTTTCGGCTTTTGTTGCAGTCGGCCATGCTTGGGTTGGGCGCGGTTCTTGTGTTGAGGGGCGAGGTGACCGCCGGAGCCATGATCGCGGCGTCCATTCTGCTTGGGCGTGCGCTGGCCCCCATCGAACAGGCCACGGGAAACTGGGGCATGGTGCAAACCGCGATGAAAGGCTGGAAATCTCTTTCGAATCTCTTGGAGGTTGTCCCACAGGAAAAACCACGGACAAAGCTGCCGCGCCCTGAGGCAAGGCTCGAAGTGCAAAACGTGACCGTCCGGGCCAAGGACGGTGATGCGCTCTTGCTGCGTGGTGTCAGTTTCATGTTGA
>CAKZYL010000012.1 GCA_937884705.1 uncultured Roseovarius sp.
GCGATCGATCGGCTAAAGCAGGCCGGGGCTGTGATCGAGCCGTTCGATGCCCCAGAGCTCACAGAAGCCTTCCCGATGTCGGGCATTCTCTTCACATCCGAGGCATATGGGATGTGGTCGGATGTGATTGAAGCCTCGCCGGAGAAAATGTTCCCCGCCATTCTGGAACGCTTCCGGTCGGGCAAAGATTTCACTGCTGCCGATTACATCGCTGCTTGGACCAAACTCGAGGCTTTGCAAGCCAGATGGCATGCCCGCGTCGCGGAATTTGATGCCGTGCTTGCCCCAACAGCGCCCATCCTACCGCCCGATCGGGAACGGCTTTTGCGCGATGATGAGTACTATGTCACAGAGAACCTCCTCGCGCTGCGCAACACACGCATCGGCAACCTGATGGGAGTTTGCAGTGTCAGCCTGCCGACGGCTGTGCCAAGCTGTGGTCTGATGCTTCTCGGGGCGCCCTTTGCCGAGGAAAAGCTCTTGCGGGTGGCAAAGGCGGCGGAGTCTGCGCTCTAGCAGGTCAAATCAGATCCGCGCGGGGCTGGTTTGCTGAGAGCCTGAGTGTCTCAGTAACGCACTGCGAAAATGCCACAATTTCGCCCGTCGAGGCGGGTTTGTGTGGACGCATTGGCGCAAGTTGAGTACGGTCTTACCAAATCGGGGCGCTGACGATCCCGAACCCAGAGGCAGTTTTTGATGTTTCCTGAGCGGTTTTCGACCCTCCCGGAATACGCGTTTCCGCGTTTGCGTGCTTTGCTGGATGCCCATGCACCCGGTGGAGAGCCCATTGCCATGACAATCGGGGAACCCAAGCATGATTTCCCCCCGTGGATCACCGATATACTGCAAGACACAGCTGGTGAGTTTTCCAAGTACCCGGTGAATGAGGGCTCAGAAGAGTTGCGCCAAGCGATCACGGACTGGATTGGTCGGCGGTATGGCGTTTCGCTTGATGCAGAGACGAATGTGATGGCGCTTTGCGGCACGCGCGAAGGCCTTTACAACGCGATGATGGCGCTCTGCCCAGAAACCAAGGGCGGCAAAAAGCCCAAGGTCCTCATTCCGAACCCGTTTTATCAGGTCTACATGGTTGCCGCGCTGAGTGTTGGCGCAGATCCGGTGTTCCTACCTGCCACACGCGAAACAGGCTTTTTGCCGGATCTCGATGCTGTCTCTCCAAAGGTTTTGGATGACACGGCCGTCGTTTACCTGTGCTCGCCGTCCAATCCCCAAGGGGCTGTCGCGACAAAAGACTACTGGGCGCATTTGATGGCGCTTGCCGAGAAGCACGATTTCAAGATCTTCGCGGATGAGTGCTATTCTGAGATTTATCGCGACAAGCGTCCCGTGGGCGCATTGACGGTGGCACAAGAGGTGGGCGCCGATCCTGAGCGCGTCGTGCTGTTCAACTCGTTGTCCAAAAGATCAAACCTGCCAGGGTTGCGGTCCGGACTGGTTGCAAGTGGCGCGGAGACCATCAAGCGCATGAAAACACTGCGCAACTATGCAGGCAGCCCATTGCCCATGCCGTTGCAACGCGTGGCCGAAAAGGTCTGGGCCGAAGAGACCCATGTGACGGAGAACCGTGCGCTCTACCAAGAGAAATACGTGCTGGCGGACGATATCCTCAACGGTGTTTCGGGCTATCAAGGCCCGGAAGCCGGGTTCTTCCTTTGGCTTCCGGTTAAGGACGGTGAAGAGGCCGCTCTCAAGCTTTGGAAAGAAACCGGTGTGCGGGTTTTGCCCGGCGCATATTTGGGCCGTGATGGGGACGATGAGAACCCAGGCAAACCATATATCCGGGCTGCGTTGGTGGCCCCAAAAAACCAGACGGCGCAAGGGCTGACCCTGCTGCGCGACTGTTTGTACGATTAATGAAGACGAGGCGAAACATGGCATATCAGACACGCGGTCGCGATCCTTTGCTAGACAGCTCAATGACCGAGGCGATTGAAAAACGTGGCAAGGAACTTTTGGGCTTGGTGCTCCTTTGCATCGCCGCAATCGCAGGCGCCATGGCATTTTCCTACCACCCTGATGATCCAAGCTGGATGTCGGCCACGGATGCGCCAGTGAACAACTGGATGGGGTAGGTTGGGGCCTCTGTGGCGGCAACTGTTTTCATGGTGGTTGGATGGGCTGCGGCGGGTGTGTCCGTTTTGCTGGCTGTTTGGGGTTTGCGTTTCGCGCTCCATGACGGCGCGGAGCGTGCCCTCGGGCGGCTGATTTTCACGCCGATCTGGCTCGCCGTACTGTCGATCTATGCGTCGTCGCTCACACCGGGCCCGGTTTGGACGGCTGCCCACAGTTACGGCTTGGGCGGACTGTTTGGGGATACCGTGCTCGCGGCCCTCTTGGGGGTTATGCCCTTTGGGACCGCGTTCAGCTTGAAAGCTCTGTCGCTTGCGCTGGGCATCGCAACCCTTGTGATTGGCCTTTTCGTCTTCGGAGCCACGCGCGAGGACGTGTCGCGCACGATCAAGTTTGGGCTGATTGCGCTGATCATGACATATGCAGCACTTCGCTCGGCCCTGAGCCGCAGTGCAAAGGGCGCTGCGCTGGCATCCGCGGGTTTGTCCGCGAGCGTGCAAAACCAAATCAAAAAACGTGCTGAGCGCCGCGAAGCGCAACGGGACGCGTGCGATGAAGAAGACTATCCTCCTCATTCTGTGATAGAAGAACCGCCGCTGAAGCGCCGTGTCGCTCGCGTTATCTTGGATGAAGACGCAGAGGATATGCCCCAAATGGCCGCTCCAAAGCCCTTCTTCAAAGAAAAAACCGGCCTTCTGGCGCGCATGCCATCCTTGATCCGTCGCCCAGATCCCGACCCCGAGCTTTTAACAGCCGAGTATGAGGGCGAGGTGCCCGATGCTCCGGAGCCCGACCGCATTCGCGCCAAGATTGCCAACGCGATCAAATCACGCCGCCCGCAATCTGAACCGGCACATGCGCCGACCCCGTTGGATAAGCCTCTGACCAAAGGCCGTGGCCGTGGCCCGGATCCCTTGGTGCTCAACACCGATAGCTACCTGCCGCCAGAACCTCCGCTGACAGCGGGCCAGGCTCAGTCTCCCACTGCAATCACGCCGGATTGGGTCTTGGAAGAGGAGGACGACGCGCTGGACGAGGCCTTTGTTCCGGAAATCCCAGCGGCTTACATAGAGACACGCATTCCCGTCGCAGAACCCCGCAAAGTGGTTCAGCATACGCCGCGCAAAGCGCCGCAACCGTCCTCACAAGCACAGGCAGAGGCGCAACCGACCTTGCAGTTTGAAGACCGGCCTAAGCTTGCATATGAGCTACCGGAATTGAACCTCCTGACCAACCCTATGACGATTCAGCGCCACCACCTGAGCGATGAGGCACTGGAAGAAAATGCGCGCATGCTGGAAAACGTGCTGGATGACTATGGCGTCAAAGGCGAGATCGTCTCAGTGCGCCCCGGCCCGGTGGTTACCATGTACGAGCTTGAGCCTGCGCCCGGCCTAAAGGCCAGCCGTGTGATTGGTCTCGCTGACGATATCGCCCGTTCGATGAGCGCTCTCTCGGCCCGCGTCAGCACGGTCCCCGGTCGGTCTGTGATTGGCATTGAATTGCCAAATGACAACCGCGAAATGGTGGTTCTGCGCGAGCTTTTGGCCGCCCGCGATTTTGGCGACAGCAACATGCGCTTGCCGCTCGCGCTTGGCAAAGACATCGGCGGCGATCCGGTGGTGTCAAACCTCGCCAAGATGCCTCACCTTCTTATTGCCGGGACAACCGGTTCGGGTAAATCCGTGGCGATCAATACCATGATCCTGAGCTTGCTCTATAAGCTCACGCCAGAGGATTGCCGCCTCATTATGATCGACCCGAAGATGCTGGAGCTTTCTGTCTATGACGGCATCCCTCATCTCCTTTCCCCCGTTGTAACGGATCCGAAAAAGGCGGTGGTCGCGCTCAAATGGGTCGTGGCGGAAATGGAAGAACGCTATCGCAAGATGTCCAAAATGGGCGTGCGCAACATCGACGGCTACAACAGCCGCGTCGAGGATGCCCAATCCAAGGGAGAGATGTTCTCCCGCACCATTCAAACCGGCTTTGACAATGAAACGGGCGAGCCTGTTTTCGAGACCGATGAATTTGCCCCCGAGAAGATGCCCTACATCGTGGTCATCGTCGATGAGATGGCCGATCTGATGATGGTCGCGGGCAAAGAGATCGAAGCCTGCATCCAGCGTCTGGCGCAAATGGCCCGTGCCTCGGGGATCCATCTCATCATGGCGACACAGCGCCCATCGGTGGATGTGATCACCGGGACGATCAAGGCCAACTTCCCGACACGGATTTCCTTCCAAGTCACTTCCAAAGTCGACAGCCGCACGATCCTTGGCGAAATGGGCGCAGAGCAGCTGCTGGGCATGGGCGACATGCTTTATATGGCTGGCGGTGGGAAAATCACGCGCTGCCACGGTCCGTTCGTGTCGGATGAAGAAGTGGAAGAGGTGGTCAACCACCTCAAAGCCTACGGCCCGCCGGATTACGTGAGCGGCGTCCAGGACGGCCCAGCCGAGGAAAAAGCGAGCAACATCGATGCGGTTTTGGGGCTCGGTGGTAACACGGATGGAGAGGATGCGCTCTACGATCAGGCCGTGCAGATCGCGATCACGGATCGGAAGTGCTCAACCTCCTACATCCAGCGCAAGCTCGCGATCGGGTACAACAAGGCCGCGCGGCTTGTGGAACAGATGGAAGACGAAGGTGTTGTGAGCGCGGCCAACCACGTTGGAAAGCGGGAAATCCTGGTGCCTGAGCAATAAGGGCGCCTTTCCGCGCAGGAAACCGTGAAAAGAGATGCAATCGCTCTGTTCAGTGCCTAGATCAAACTCATGAAACACGTCACTCGTACAGTTTTTATCGCCCTTGCAACGGTCGCAATGTGCTTTCCCGCTGCAGCCATAGAGAAGCTCTCGCTTGATGAGATATCGGCCTATCTCAACGGGTTTTTATCTGCGTCAGGGCAATTCACGCAGATCAACGATGACGGTACGATCAGCACTGGTAAGATTTTCCTCAAACGCCCTGGAAAGGTCCGTTTTGAGTATAATCCGCCTGAAGACATGTTGGTTGTCGCAGATGGCTCTCGCGTTGGGGTGGTCGATGGCAAATCCAATACAGGGCCGGAAGCCTATCCCCTGGGTCGGACCCCGCTTAAGATCATTCTGGCCCGCAAGGTTGATTTTTCCCAGGAGCGCATGGTCACCGGCCATGTCGGCGATGGCACATCAACGACCGTCAAAGCACAAGACCCTGAAAATCCCGAGTATGGCAGCATAGAACTGGTATTCACAGGCAGCCCGGTGGAGTTGCGGCAGTGGGTGATCAATGATGGATCTGGTGCGCGCACCACGGTTGTTCTGGGAAATTTGGAAACGGGGGTCCGTATTGATGATGAGGCGTTCATCATCCCAGGCTTGGAGGGCCGCGAAGTAGAGCGATGACACGAGCGAGACGCGCTCGAAAGGGAGCGGCGAGCAGACGATGACACCCGACTAAAGCCTACGGCAACTCCGAAGCTGCGCGGCATATGTCTGGGCCCGTTTGGCCGTTTCATCCGCGACACCCATCAACCAGGGCTTCGATCGGTAAGACCCGCGTTTAAATCCACCGCGCCCTTCATGATAGGCCAAATACTGATTGCGCGCATCATGCATTGAAATGCCAAGCCGTTCCGAAGATCCCGCCATGTACCAGCCGATAAAGTCGGTGGCGTCGCGGATATCGTTGCGGCGTGCGTTCCGGTTTCTGGTTTCTTCAACGTATTCGCCCCATGTGCCATCCAAGGCTTGGCTATAACCGTAAGCGGATGAAATCCTGCCCATGGGGATCACGCCAAGGGTCCAGCGAAACGGTGTGCGCGCTTCCCCGTCAAACTTACTTTCCTGATAGATCGTCGCCATCTGCACGGGAATCGGCACACCCCATGCGCGCTCTGCCTGTCGCATAGCGCGATGATAATGCGGTTTTTGCCCAACGATTGTGCACGCATTGTCCAGGCTACTGGGCGAAAGATCGCCGCCGCGTCCACCGCAAGACGCCACCAGCATCACCAAGACTATCGCGCGAAGAGTTCTGCTCATCTGCCTCTCGCACCTATATTTTTTTGACATTTTAACCCAAATACGCAGCATAGGAAATCACAAATACGGTTGGGGTTTTGTTAAGCGCACGTTCACAAACTGTTTCCGCAAAAACCTGCTCACGTATTGGACAAACCTGTCTTGATCACGGTAGTTTAGCTGAGTAGGTGGTATAGATATGTATTCAACTAGGGCCAAATATCATTTGGGGCAGGTCGTTCGTCACAGAAAACATCCCTTTCGGGGTGTTGTTTTTGATGTGGACCCCGAATTTTCCAACACGGAGGAGTGGTATCAGTCCCTCCCCGAAGAGAGCCGTCCGTCTAAAGAACAGCCCTTTTATCACCTTCTCGCGGAAAATGATCAGAGCTACTACGTGGCCTATGTCAGTGAGCAGAACCTGATTGCGGACTATTCAGGTGAGCCTGTGGGGCATCCAGACATACCGGACCTCTTTGGCCCTTTCGAAGACGGCCAGTATCCGCTTCATTTTCAACTCAATTAATTGACCATTTAAAAAGACACGTGCAGTGGGCCGGGTGCATCAGTATCCCAAGGCGCAGCCATCTTTACGCGGATCGCTGCCCCCTTCCAGCAAACCGTTTTCATGGATCATGATCGCTTGAGCGCCCCCCAATGGTCGAGCTCGCCTGACCACCTTGTGGCCAAGGCCGCCAAGCTTTTGGCACACGGCATCTGAATAGCCCTCTTCCATCTGCAACTCACCGAATTCGGCAAATGAGCGGGGCGCATCAATAGCGGCCTGCGGCGTCATCCCATAGTCTTCCAGATTTGTCACAAATCTCGCGTGCCCGATCGATTGATACTGTCCGCCCATGACGCCAAATGGAAGCATTACTCTCCCCTTGCGACGCAAGATCCCTGGAATGATCGTATGCATCGGCCGCTTCCCGGGGCCAATTTCGTTTGGGTGATTGGGCGTTAGGTTAAAGGCCGCACCGCGATTGTGCAAAAGGATCCCGAATTTCTCGGAGGCGATACCAGACCCAAAGCCATGAAAAATGGAATAGATCATCGAGACCGCCATGCGATCTTTGTCAACGACGATGATGTTGATGGTGTCTTTGTGAAAGGCCTCCGTGAGGGGCGCTGCATCTGCCATCGCTTTGCCCGGGTCGATCATACCGGCAAGTCTGTCGGCAGTCTCCTGGGACAGCATAAAGTCTACCCGCGCGCTATGGTCTGGATCGCCGATAATGCGGTTGCGCGCGTCATAGGCCAGCTTGGTGGCCTCCGCCTCAATATGCGTGCGCTCGGCACCCAAAGGATCCATCGAGGCCAGATCGAAATGCTTCAGGATATTCAAAAGCAGGATCGCCGCAGCACCTTGCCCGTTTGGCGGATGCTCCAACAGCTCCACGCCTTTGTAGTGACCAGAAACGGGTTCTGTAGAAGTGCCTTTTGTACTCGCAAAGTCTTCTTGGCGGTGCACACCCCCGTGTTCGCGCAAAGCGCTGATCATGTCATCGGCCACTTCGCCCGTATAAAATGCATCACGCCCGTGCTTGGCGACGCGGCGCAGCACCTCAGCTTGGCCAGGGGCGCTGAAGACATCGCCAACACCGAACGGTTCACCTGCCTTGCTGTAATGGGTGATGGCGTGACCGCTGAGGCTTTCCGCGTCACCGGGCCAGTCATAGGCCACGCGCGGTGCAACAGGGATACCCTCCTTCGCGTAATGAATGCTGGGCGCCAGCAAAGCGTCAATGCCCAGCTTTCCATGGCTTTCACTCAGGCGACAAAAGGCATCGATTGCACCCGGCACCGTCACGGCCTCCGGCGCATTTATGGTGATAACACTATGCCCGGCGGCTCTCAGGGCGTCTGAACTTATCCCTGCAGGCGCGCGACCTGATCCATTAAAGCCCTGTACATCGTCGGTACCCGGAGTGTTGAAAAGAGCAAAGCAATCGCCGCCGATGCCGGTCATTTGAGGCTCACACAGGCCAAGGATGACCGCCCCGGCGATCGCTGCATCCATGGCGTTTCCGCCCCTCTCCAAAATATCTATGGCAACTTTGGCCGCCAAAGGATGCGACGTGGCGCACATGCCGTTTGACGCCAGGACCGGAGACCGGCCAGGAAAGTGAAAGTTGCGCATCTTTGGGATCTTTCGTCGTTGTATTTGAAACCAATTATAGCGTTTCCGCCAGAATTGGCTATCACAACGACGTGGGAGGATAAGGCTTACTGGGTGCGTGGGAAAGCTGCATGAACCTCGACGCCGCGTACTGGGTGGGGGCTGTAAAACACGGCGCCGAGGGAAGCTATATGCAGCTACAAATTCAGGTATGATGCATCATTCGGGCGTAACTTCGTAAGCAATAAGGCGAGATTATGAAATTTGTAACGGGCCAGTTTATGTAAGACCTGACGGTGCCGCGATCCACGGGCTTTTGGAACCAGTCGCGGCGCTTAGGCCGAAAGCCTTTCGCGCCACAACAGAAACGCATTCTATTGCAACAACCTGATCGACGCTTACGCGTGCTACGCCCCCCGCTTGTTTCTTATGCTGCGATCAAAACGCAAAGGATTTCAGGCGTTTCGTCTGACCTCAAACACCAATTGAGTGTAGTTATCTGCGCCCTCTCGCTCATAACTCAGCCCATCCGTTTGGGACTTGATAATGAACCATCCAAATCCACCTTCTGGCAGGTCTGAAAAACCAACTTCCAGATTGGGCAAATCCCCATCCGGCAACGTGTGACCTGGCATGGCTTTGCCATGGTCGATAACGTTGACAACGACCCCAGGTGCCGTTTTCGTCACAGTGCATTTCAAGGTTCCTGAACCCTGATTGGCATAGGCGTGTTTTACAATGTTGTTAAAAAGCTCGGCAAGCGCTGACTCGACGCGCCCCACTAGGTCTGAGTCCAGCAATGCCTGCTCCAACGCCGTGCGAATGTCAGCCAAGGCTGTGCGCACCGCAAGCTGCTCTGCCGGGAACGTGAAATTGTACAAAGTTATTGGATCCACGTTTTTTGACGCTGTTTTTTTTCCCATGACCACTGGCCGCTGGCTCACGTGCTGACCTGACCCGTCGCGGCGTCCAAATCTTCATAGATCGTGAAAACCGTATCCATGCGCGTCAACCGAAACACCTTATCTACGTCAGGATTGAGCGCCGCGAGATCCATTTTTCGACCCGCCCCCAGATGTTTCATCGACGCGACAATGGCGCCAAGCCCACTTGAATCCACGAATTTGACGTGCCCCAGATCCAGAACGATCCTTGCAGGGCCATCCACGGTCGCCGCACGGATGGCATCCTTGAACTGGATCGCACTGGCCGCATCAATGCGGTCCGCTATTGGGGTAAGTACATGTGCCTCACCCGTTTTCGCGCTGTTGAGTTCCATTTGCTGCTCACCCTCCTTATGGTTGCACACGGGATAAGGTGAAAACCTTACCAATCGGTATGCACCGCTGCAGAAAATAGGAGACATGGACGCTATGAAAGAGGTGGTGATCGCAGGGGCGGCGCGGACGCCTATGGGTGGATTTCAGGGCGATTTCGACGGTGTTGATGCCTCATTGCTGGGTGGTGTCGCCATCAAGGCGGCGTTGAACAGCGCTGGCGTCGAGACTGTGGATGAGGTTCTCATGGGCTGTGTCTTGCCCGCCGGTCAAGGTCAGGCGCCGGCGCGCCAAGCAGGTTTTCACGCCGGTTTGTCAGAAGACGTGCCCGCGACGACCCTTAACAAGATGTGCGGATCAGGCATGAAGGCGGCTATGATCGCCTTTGATCAAATAGCACTTGGGCATGCCAATACGATGATCGCAGGTGGTATGGAGAGTATGTCAAATGCTCCTTACATGCTTCCAAAAATGCGTGGCGGAGCGCGGATTGGGCACGCGGAGGTGAAAGACCATATGTTCCTCGACGGCCTGGAAGATGCCTATGATAAAGGCCGTCTTATGGGCACATACGCCGAAGATTGTGCCGAGAAATTCCAGTTTACCCGCGAAGCGCAAGATGCCTATGCGATCGGATCCCTTGAAGGCGCTCTCAATGCGCAAAAGACAGGCGCATTTGACCAAGAGTTAGCCCCCGTGACGTTCCAAACCCGCAAAGGGGAGGTTACGATCGCCAAGGATGAGCAACCTGGAAAGGCCAGGCCCGAGAAGATCCCTCATCTCAAACCGGCTTTCCGCAAAGACGGCACCGTCACGCCGGCCAATTCTTCGTCCATTTCTGATGGGGCGGCAGCCTTGGTCCTGACGTCCGCAGATGCTGCTCACGCGCAGGGGCTCATACCCCGAGCCCGGATTGTAGGGCATGCCAGTCACGCACAAGCCCCTGGGTGGTTTACGACTGCTCCGATTCCTGCCGCGCAAAAACTGCTCGAAAGGATTGGATGGTCGAAGGATGATGTGGACCTTTGGGAGGTGAATGAAGCCTTCGCCGTGGTGCCCATGGCGTTCATGCAAGAAATGGGTCTCCCGCGTGAGAAGGTAAACGTAAACGGTGGCGCCTGTGCGCTGGGCCATCCCATCGGCGCAAGCGGTGCACGTATCATGGTCACCCTTCTGAATGCGCTCGAAAAACGCGGCTTAAACCGTGGCGTTGCAGCCATCTGCATTGGTGGCGGAGAAGGTACTGCCATCGCGATTGAACGTCTCTGAGGTTTTCTTCTGGCGGAAAGTATTCCCGGGGGTGCTGGGGCAGGCCAATCACTGTGTGTCATGAAGTTTGGTTCAAAGACCGTGGCATGTCGGGTCCGGCATGAAAAAAACGTTGAAATTTTCACGAAACCCGCGCATCGTGAAAAAAATCATTACTTTTTCACGCGAGTCGCCCGTTGCAAGAAATTGTCCTTTCGCCTGTTCGTACTTTGGGGGCTGACCTGCGTGCCTTACGCAAGGCACGAGGACACACGCTTTGTGATCTCTCAGATGCCCTGGGACGTTCGGTTGGTTGGCTAAGCCAGGTAGAGCGTGATCTGTCAGATCCGTCGATTTCTGATCTCAGGCAGATCGCCGAAGTGCTTGGTGTGCCAATGTCGTTTCTCTTCGGCCACGACAGTGCACCGTTGGAAGAACACGGCTATGTGGTTCGCGCGGGCGCGCGTCGGCCCATGGGATCGGGCGAAGAGGGGCTGATAGAAGAGCTGCTTTCCCCCGATCTGACCGATGACTTTGAGGTCATCCACTCCACATTTCAACCACGCTCAGCGATGCAACGACCGGCCAATCGGCCCACGCAAGAGGTGGGCTACATCATTTCCGGCACGCTTGATCTGACCATTGGCGGGCGATCCTTTTCGGTTGGGCCCGGCGATAGTTTTCGATGCCGTGGCGAAGAATATCAGTGGTCTAACCCCTATGATGAACCTGTGGTGGCGGTCTGGGTGATCGCCCCACCGGTCTATTGAGGCGCGCCATGAGCTTTGAAGCATGGACAATATTCGCGCTGTTCTGGGTGGTTTTTGTCACCACACCTGGTCCCAATGCAGCCAATTGCGTGACCAACGGCATGACTTTGGGGTTCCGCAGATCTTTGCCCGGAGTGGCGGCTATCCTGACGCAAGCGCTTCTCTTCCTCGCCCTGTCTGCGGCCGGTATCACCGCGTTGATTGCCGCTTCGCCCACAGCTTTCCAGATAATGAAATTCGCGGGCGCAGGCTTTCTTATCTATCTCGGCATCCGCGGCTGGATTCAGGCGAGGCGGCCCGTCAGGGCCGAAGAGCAAAACGCTCAAACCTCAGCAAAATCTGTCTATTGGCG
>CAKZYL010000013.1 GCA_937884705.1 uncultured Roseovarius sp.
GCAACATCGGCGAGGAACCTGTCGGTCTCATCCGCGCCGGGCGCGCTCTGCATTGCATCGCGCTGGGCAAAAAACGACGCTAGGCTACGCCAGCTGGAAAACCCGTGCTCCCGCGCGATCTCAAATTGCGCATCGGACAGTTGGACCGCGCGCCCTGACGCAATCATCTCTTTCTTGCGCCGCTTTGCGCGCTTCTTGAGCCATTCGATATTGGCGTGATCAGGTAGGATATCTGTCATGTGACACCGTCTTTCCAAAAACCCGATGTCCGCATCTTCGGGAGGAAAAAAGGTGCATAGATGCAACTTCGACAGGTGGGTTGAACCCTTTACGCGGACCGAGTGCCTCCGTAAGGCGCCTTTATGATCCCATCAAAACGCCAGGTTATCAAGGCGTCGCTTTGCACTGAGATGTCGTCTGATCACATGGCTGCCATACGCCTTGGTGTCAGATGCGGTGTCGGGTCAGAGCACAGATGCCAAGGCATGTTCCGAGTTTTGATCCAGCATCAGCATATGGCTGTGACCTGCGCCCAGATCAGCGGGGCCCAAAAGCGTGGATTTGGGAAAAGATGCCAGCGTCGTCCACGCGCGCAACCGGCTGTCCCAGAATTCATCGCTGTCGAGGAAATCGCCGACAAGCACGCTGAGCGGCGTGTCATGGAGCGCGTCACTGTCATCGGGGGTATAGGATGGCTCCACCGCAATGATCCGTTCAAAGAGGGCAGGGCTCTGCGCGAGCGCGTCAAATGTCACCTCCGCCCCCTGGCTGTGACAGATGACGGTGGCCGGACCGGTGCGATTGAGCACCGCCAGAAGTCCGCTCACCTGAAGCGGCGTTGTCGCCAGCCAGCGCGGCACAAAGCTTCGGCAAAAGCTTTCAAACTTCGCCACGGGAAACCGCTGGCGGGCAAAGGGCTGCCGCGTGGCAAACGCCTCCTTTGGGCCGATGCGAAAGAGATACCACGCTTCCTCAAGGCTGCGCAGGATCGGCTCGCCCTCCCACAGGCCCGGGGCAAAGCCCGCGCGACCGCGCTCAACCGCGTCAACCACATGCACTTCGTATCCCATCTGCAGCAGGTGATGCAGCCAGCCCTTGCGCCCGTCGGGCGTGGTCTCCCAACAGCTGCCCGTCATGCCGCCGCCATGCACCAGCACCACGGGCGGTGCATCCCGCCGCGCCTCGGGAATGAAATACTGCACATAGGAGTGCTCCACCGCGAAATGCCCGCGAGGATCCACCTCAAAGCTGGCAGAGCGGGTGAACTGAACCGTGTAGGGCGCGCCTTCGGTCACCTCGATCACCCGGCCCCCGGCCGTGTATGATCCGAAATCGCGCAAACTGTAGCTCATGGTGGGCGGCCTTGGATGGGCCCCGCGCAGATGGCAGGGCCCGTGTTCTCAGTTGAGATCAGAGAGCGCCTGATACTCGTTATAGTCCGCCGCATAGGCCCGGTAGCTTTCGATCACCTTGCGAAATGTCTCATCCTCGGCGGACTTCTCTGCATAGACCTCGTCTGCCGCCGTGCGCAGGGCGTCCATCACGCTGTCGGGGAAGCGTTTGACATCCACACCACTGGCGCGAAATTCCTCCAGAACGGCGCTTTGCGCACCCGCAGCCACACCCATGGCATAGAGATTGGCATCCGCGCAGGACACCTCAATCGCGGTTCGCTGGGCGTCAGAGAGGGCGTCCCATTTGTCCTTGTTCATGTAGAACTCGATGAAGCCCGCAGGCTGGTGCCAGCCGGGGAAATAGTAATGCTTGGCCACCTTGTCGAAGCCCAAAAGCTTATCCACCAGAGGAAAGCTCAGCTCGGTCGCATCCAGCCGCCCGGTTTCCAACGAGGTCGAAATTTCCGCCACCGGAATGCTCGTCGCGTTGGCCCCCAGCTTGGACAGGATTGCACCGCCCAGCCCGCCAATGCGGATGTTGAGACCTTGCAGATCTTCGGGACTGTTGATCTCTTTGGTGTACCAGCCACCCGCTTCTGACAAGATCACGCCGCAGGCCATGGGCACCAGGTTATAGGGCGCGTACATCTCCTGCCACATCTCAAGCCCACCGCCGTGATGCA
>CAKZYL010000014.1 GCA_937884705.1 uncultured Roseovarius sp.
TTCCAAAATGATGTGAGCGTGAAAGACATCAAGCAGGCCGCGCAGGAAAACTTCCGCTCCGTCGAGCACATGAAGCGTTACACGACGCAAGGCATGGCCACGGATCAGGGCAAAAATTCCAACGTGCAGGCGTTGGCGCTCTTGGCCGATGCCACGGGGCGTGGCATCCCCGAGACAGGAACGACCACCTTCCGTCCGCCTTACGTCCCGGTGCCGATTGCCGCCATGGGCGCGGGCGGGCGTGGCAAGGGGTTTGCACCCGAACGCAAGACAACCTCCCATGTCGCCACGCTGGCCAAGGGCGCGCCGATGATCGAGGCAGGGCTTTGGTATCGGGCGAGCTATTTCCCGCGCGCCGGAGAACGGACGTGGCGGCAAAGCTGTGACCGTGAGGTTGAGATGGTGCGCAGCGCCGTTGGCATTTGTGATGTCTCTACCCTGGGCAAGATCGACGTTCAGGGCCCGGGTGCGGCGGAACTTCTTGATCTGGTCTACACCAACACGTTTTCGACGCTGAAGGTCGGCCGCGTGCGCTACGGGTTGATGCTACGCGAAGACGGGCACGTTATGGATGACGGCACCACTGCGCGGCTGGGCGAATATCACTATGTGATGACGACAACCACCGCCGCAGCTGGCCAGGTGATGAAGCATTTGGAATTTGTGCATCAGTGTCTGCGCCCTGATCTGGATGTGCGGTTCGTCTCTGTCACAGAACACTGGGCGCAGTTTGCCGTGGCAGGCCAGAAGTCACGCGAGCTGCTCAATGATGTCCTCGACGCGCCGATTGATGACGCGCGCTTTCCGTTCATGGGCTGCGGCGACGTGCAGATTGGCGGTGTTGCATGCCGTCTCTTCCGGATCTCGTTTTCGGGCGAACATGCCTATGAGGTTGCCGTGCCAGCCCGGTTTGGCGCGTCGTTTTTCGATGTGCTTGTGGCCAAGGCCGAGACCATGGGGGGAGGGGCCTACGGGATGGAGGCGCTTGATGTGATGCGCGTCGAGAAGGGCTTTATCACGCATTCGGAAATCCACGGGCGGGTCACGGCCTTCGACATCGGCATGGAGCGGATGATCTCGCCCCAAAAAGACTGCATCGGCAAAGCCATGGCGGCGAGACCGGGGCTTCTTGGTGAGACGCGCGAGCAGTTGGTGGGCCTCAAACCCGTGGGATCGGTGAAGGAGATCGTGTCCGGCGCGCATATCTTCACGCAAGGCGATGAGGTGAGCCGCGAAAATGATCAGGGTTATGTCACGTCAGCGGCCTATTCGCCGACATTCGGACATGTCATCGGCCTTGCCTTTCTCAAAAACGGACGGGCCCGGCATGGCGAGACTGTGCGGGTGATCGATCACATGAAATCGTCGCGTACGGTCTGTGTGGTGCAGGATCCGGTGCAATTCGACCCCAAAGGAGAGCGAACCCGTGGTTGAGCTGGTGGCCAAAACCCCGATGGGACGCTTTGCGCCATTGGAAATCGGGGCCGCGCGGTTGAGCGAGGTGGATCTGGGCCAGTTGACGAGCATTGCCCCATTCAAAGGGCAAGACGCAGCGGTGTCCAAAGCCCTGAAGGACGCTCACGGAATGGCATTCCCCGCGCCCAATCGCGCAACCGGAAAAGACGGCGCGCGGGCCATTTGGTGCGGGCACAGGATGGCAGTTTTGGCCGGACCTCTTCCAAGCGACGCTCTGACCGCTGATGCTGCGCTGACGGATCAGTCGGATGCTTGGACCTGTGCGCGGCTGGAAGGGGCAGGTGCTGAGGCCGTGCTGGCGCGGTTGACACCTTTGGATCTGCGCAACACGCAGTTCAAACGCGGGCATACCGCCCGGACACAGCTGCAACACATGGCCGCGTCGATCACCCGGGTCGGCGCTGATGCGTTTTTGATCCTGGCGTTTCGCAGCTTTGCCGACACGCTGCGGCACGATCTGGAGCAGGCGATGCGCGGGGTTGCAGCCCGCGAAGACGGCTGACAAATTGAGCAAAGCATTGGGAGGATGTCACGTGCTGAAACGTAGCTTTTTCTTCGCATTGTCGCTGTCGATTGCAGCACCCGCTCTGGCATCCGAGCAGCGCAAAGAGACCTGTGAGATCACCGCAGACATTGTCTCTCAAGCCGTCGCAGCGCGCCTTGACGGGCGCACACAGGCGCAAGCGAAAACGGATCTGTCACAGGATGGATCAGGTATCACCGGCATATACAAAGCCACGATCCCGTCGCTGGTCGATATGGTCTATGGTTTTGAGCAAAGCACGCTGGGCGACGGGGTGGTGGATGACTACAGGGCGCAGTGCTTAAAATTTTAGGGATACGTCTGAAAATCCTACCCTGGTGATTTTAAATCTAATCTTTGCGATATGCTCATCCGCGCGGTTCACACCCCTTGGACTGTTTCGCGGTTTGCGCCATATTTTAAGGTATGAGTCTGCCGCCGGGTTTCCTTGATGAGTTGCGCACGCGCACCTCTCTCACGCAAGTCGTGGGCAAAAAGGTCATGTGGGATGCGCGCAAGTCCAATCAGGGCAAAGGCGACATGTGGGCGCCATGCCCCTTCCATCAGGAAAAGACGGCGAGTTTCCATGTCGATGACCGCAAGGGCTATTACTACTGCTTTGGCTGTCACGCGAAGGGCGATGCGATCAGTTTCGTTCGCGAGACCGAGAATGTTGATTTCATGGAGGCCGTGAAGATCCTTGCAGCCGAGGCGGGCATGCAGGTGCCCGAACGCGATCCGCAAGCCGCCCAGAAAGCAGACCGCCGTCAGCAGCTCATTGACGTGATGGAACTGGCGGCAAAGCACTTCCGGATGCAGCTGAAAACTGGCGCGGGCGCGGCAGCGCGGGAGTATCTGGAGCGGCGGGGCCTCTCAGAAGACGCGCTGGAAAGGTGGGGCATCGGCTTTGCCCCGGATGCGTGGCAGGGCCTCTGGGATCATCTGACAGACAAAGGCATCGACGCGCAGATGATCCTCGATTGCGGCCTGGCCAAGCCCAGTCAGAAGGGCGGTAAGCCCTATGATACGTTCCGAGGTCGCATTATGTTTCCCATTCGCGATCCACGGGGGCGCTGCATCGCCTTTGGTGGCCGCGCGATGGATCCAAATGACAATGCTAAGTATCTGAATTCGCCTGAAACTGAGCTCTTTGACAAGTCGCGCACGCTCTACAATCATGGGCCCGCGCGCGAGGCGGCTGGCAAGGGCAAACCCCTCATCGTGGCAGAGGGGTATATGGATGTGATCGCGCTTTCCGAGGCGGGGTTTGGGGCCTCTGTGGCGCCCCTTGGCACCGCGGTAACAGAGCATCAACTGCAGATGCTGTGGCGCGTGGCCGATGAACCGATCGTCGCTCTGGATGGCGACACGGCCGGGCTGCGCGCGGCAAACCGGGTGATCGATCTGGCCTTGCCGATGCTGGAGGCCGGAAAATCTCTGCGATTTGCCCGCATGCCCGAGGGGCAGGATCCCGATGATCTGCTACGGGCCAGTGGACCGCCCGCTGTTCAAGGTCTTCTCGATGATGCGCTGCCGATGGTGCAGCTCTTATGGCAGCGCGAAACCGAGGGGCGAAATTTCGACAGTCCTGAGCGGCGCGCATCCTTGGACAAAGTGATGCGTAACAAGGTCTCCGAGATCAAAGACCCGTCCATCCGACATCATTATGGCCAGGCGATCAAAGATCTCAGATGGGCGCTATTCCGTCCCCAAAACGTATCCGGAGCGAACAGAAGCGGACGCCGCCCTGGGATGCGAGAGCCGGTGCGCGCAACCACGCGATCGTCCATGCTGGCAGCCGCGCAAGGCGATGTGGAGACAGAATTGCGCGAGGCAGTGATCTTTGCGATCTTGCTGCGCTATCCGGATCTATTTCCTGAATTTGAAGCGCAGCTGGAGGATATGACCTGTTCCACGCCCGACCATCTGGCGCTGCGCGAGCTGGTTTTGCGATATGCGGGCCTGGGGCAGGAGACGCTGGAATACCACATCGAACAGACGCTTGGGCCCCAGACGGTTGAAAGCCTGTGCGCGCGCCCCCATGTCGCTTTGATACCTGCGATCCGTCGAGCGGGCGATGAAGGCATGGCGCGACAGACTTTGTCGGAAGAATTGACCAAGTTAGAAGCAGCGCACGGTCTGAAAGCTGAAATTTCAGAAGCGGCGGAGGACATAGAGGGGCTGGCTGACGAGACCGTGACGTATCGCCTTTCCGAGGCGACATCAGCGCAGCATCAAGCCGTACGATCTTTGCAAGAAGATCAGGCAGAGTATGAGATCGGTCCCAACGGGGCCGCAGTGAGTCGGGCGGAAAAGGATGATTGGAACCGCCTTTTGGAAAATATCGGTTTGTCGAAAGGGTCTAAGGCATGACACTTCCAGCACGAATCGGTAGAAACAACAGGGAAAAGGGTGTGCGAATCACCTTATCGCGCTAATGATTCGTGATATCGAGCGAATCACCCGCTACGCACCAGGAGACGTTCATGGCCGCCAAAGATAACGACGACCAGAAGCCCGAAGAACAAGAAGCTGAAATTTCCCTCGATCTGAGCCAGGCAGCGGTCAAGAAAATGATCGCCGAAGCGCGTGAGCGTGGGTTTATCACCTATGACCAACTCAACCGCGTCTTGCCGCCCGATCAGGTCAACTCTGAACAAATTGAAGATGTGATGTCGATGCTTTCTGAGATGGGCATCAACATCATTGAAGAAGAGGACGCCGAAGAAGAAGAGCAAAAGAGCACTGCCGTTGCCGAGATCGGCCGCAAAGGTGAGATAACGCTCGGCTCGGGCAAGGAAGAAAAGCTCGATCGTACCGATGATCCGGTGCGGATGTATCTGCGTGAGATGGGCTCCGTAGAGCTCTTGAGCCGCGAAGGTGAGATCGCCATTGCCAAGCGGATCGAGGCCGGGCGCAATACGATGATTGCCGGGCTTTGCGAAAGCCCGCTGACCTTTCAGGCGATCACCATCTGGCGCGACGAACTTGTGGGCGAAGACATCCTTTTGCGCGACGTGATCGACCTGGAGACAACCTTCTCCGGTCAGATGGGCGACGAAGAAGGCGAGGGCATGGTGGATGCCGCCAACATCTCCACCGCGCCGTCGCAGAAAAAGACAGAGGGCGCGCAGCAGGAAGAGCTGGACGCTGACGGCAATCCGATCACCCGTGACGACGACGACGATGATGACGAGCAGGCCAATATGAGCCTCGCGGCCATGGAAAGCGCACTCAAGCCAAAAGTGCTGGAGACGCTGGATCGCATCGCGGATGATTACGAAAACCTCTCAGAAATGCAGGACAGCCGGATATCGGCGACCCTCAATGAGGACGGCTCGTTTTCCGAAAAGCAGGAAGCCAAATACCAAGAACTGCGCGCGGAGATCGTGGTGCTGGTGAACTCGCTTCACCTGCACAACAACCGGATCGAGGCGCTGATCGACCAGCTTTACGGCATCAACCGCCG
>CAKZYL010000015.1 GCA_937884705.1 uncultured Roseovarius sp.
GGGCTTGGTCGGATGGTAACTACAGAGAATGTATAGGTTCACAACACGGTGTTTACAGCAGGTATTTGGTGTTGAATACGCCGCCCGCGATTAGGTCGTCATGCCCATCGACATGATTGGTCAGCGAGTACACTCAGATAAATTCAAGAGTTTGGACGCAAACGGAGACGACTTCGCATGCGTCTGACAGCACCGCCACCCATTCCTAACTCTGGTTTCTGATCTATGCATACCCGCGTAACGCGGCCAAACTACGCTTTATTTTCCTTTCATTCTGCGCTCGGCCCGTGCCGTTTTAGCGCGCTGTGATTGAAACCATCGATGCGAAAAGACCCCGTGTCATCCCTCATTCTGCAACAAGGAAAACCAGCTGATCATGTCGTAATCAAAGCCCCCTTTTCGAAAAGACCTTTGATTTCCGCCTCGCTGTAGCCCACTCCAGCCAAGACCTCAGATCCATGTTGACCAAGGGTTGGGGCAGGGCGGTTCACGGCGGCTGGGGTGTCGCCAAACTTAATCGGGCAGCCAATGGCGTTGACCGGCCCTGCAACCGGATGATGGGTGGTCACGATCATGTCGCGCGCAATGGCCTGCGGGTCTGCGTGCATCTCGCACACATTCATCACCGGCCCCGCCGGAAGGCCCGCCGCTTCCATCCGCGAAAGCCAGTCTTGTGTGTCGCGGGTTTGCAGATGGCGTTCCAGGATCAGAACAAGATCGGGCAGGTTGGTGATCCGCACTTCATTGGACATGAATCGGGGATCGTCGTTCAGTTCCGGCGCGCCAATCACCTCGAGCAGACGAAGCCAGTTGCGTTGGTTGGCAGCCCCCACATTGATCCAGCCGTCGCGCGTTCGGAACGACTGGTAGGGCGCGTTCAGCGGATGTGCCGAGCCCACCGCCTGAGGCGCCTGACCCGTGGCAAAGGCAATGGCCGACTGCCAGTAGGTCAGGGAAATCCCAGCCTCAAAAAGCGAAGTGTCCACCATCTGCCCTTGCCCGGTGGCCTGCGCGTGATGATACGCGGCCGCGCAGCCCAATGCGGCCAGAAACCCCGCGGTGATGTCTGCGATGGGCGCACCCGGCTTCACGGGCGGTCGGCCCGGGCCCTCTCCGGTGATCGACATGAGGCCCGACATGCCCTGCGCAATCAGATCAAAACCGCCACGTTCCGCGTAAGGGCCTGAGCGCCCAAACCCCGATACAGCGCAATAGACCAGCTTGGGATTGCGTTCGCGCAGGGCCTCATAGCCCAATCCCAACCGATCCATTGTATCGTGGCGGTAGTTTTCAATCACCACATCTGCGGTATCCAGCAGCCTCTGCAACGCCTCAATCGCATCCGCGTCCTTAAGGTTCAAAGCGATCCCACGCTTGTTGCGGTTCATCATCATAAAGGCCGCGCTCTCGCCATTGATATCAGGGGGCAGAAAGCGTCGGCTGTCGTCGCCGTCGGGCTTTTCAACCTTGATCACATCGGCGCCCAAATCGGCCAGCATCATGCCGCAGGCGGGCCCGGCCATAATGTGGGCCAGCTCAATCACCCGCATGCCGGAGAGCGGACCTCCTTGGGTCATGTGCCTGTCCATTCAGGTTTTTCCTTGGCCAGGAATGCCTCAAGCCCATGTTTGAAATCCTGGCTCATATAACACAGCGCGATCAGGTCTTTGTCATCCACTGCCGCCGCATCGCGATTGCGCCGCATCGCCTCTTTCGTGGCGCGCAGGGTCAGAGGCGCCATACCCCCAAGCTGTTCCGCAAGCTCGCCCGCTCGTGTGAGCAGTGTGTCTTCGTCCGCCAAAACTTCTGACACAAGGCCGATGGCCATGGCCTCCTCGGCCCCGACAAGGCGGGCGGTAAAGATCATATCGCGCACGCGCCCCGCACCCATAAGTTCGGTCAAACGGGCGAGGTTTCCTGCATTGAGGCAATTGCCCAATGTCCGCGCGATCGGGAAGCCAAACTTCAGCTGCGCGCTGCAGATCCGCATGTCGCAACTGGCCGCGATGGAAGCGCCACCCCCTGTGCAGGCGCCATGTATCGCCGCAATCGTGGGCACCGGGCACATGTCGACCGCTGTGAGGACACGGGTGATTTCGTCCTCATACGCCCAGGCGTCCTCTTCGGTCTCAAAAGCGCGAAACTGGGTCATGTCGGTGCCAGCGGCAAAGGCCTTGCCGCCCGCACCGACAATCACAAGCGCCTTCACGGATCCATCCTCGGGCACCGTGCTGCAGATCTCCGCGAGACCTTCATACATATCAAAGGTCAGCGCGTTGCGTGCCTCGGGGCGATTGAACGTCACCCAAAGCGTCTGCCCGCGCAGATCGGATGTGATGTCACTGGTCATTGAGTGTTTTTCCTTTGACGATGTGCGCTGACGAAAGAGCTTGCGACGATTGCAGCGGTCGCTAGGGCCAATTCAGCCCAGTGGCTATCAACTCTGAGCTGCGTCGTCTGCGGCTTCGACCATAGATTTCACATGAGCCGCGCATTTGTTCATCAGGTGCGATTTCATGAGCTCGCCCAAGGCCGTCGCATCGCGGGCATGCAGCTTTTCCATCATCTGTTCATGCTCCTGAATGGCCTCGGCCCAGCGATCCTCAGATACATTCACCATGAACCTTGCGCGCCTGACGCGGGCGGCCAGCATGCGATGATGCGTCTCCAAGATCTGATTTCTGGCACCTGCGATCAGCGCATTGTGGATGTCCTGGTTGGCCTGAAAATAGGATTTGCGGTCGCGCGCCTTATAGGCTTTGACCATCGCATCGTGGCGCTCTTGGATGCCCGCGATCTCGGCATCACTGAGGTTTTGGCACGACCGCTCTCCGGCCAGTTGTTCCAGCATCGCAATCACCGGAAAGGTGTTTTCCAACTCTTCAAGTGTCACCCGCGTGACCCGCGCCCCACGATTGGCCAAAAGCTCAACGAGCCCCTCAGAGGCCAGCACCTTGAGGGCCTCACGCAAGGGGGTTCGGGATACCCCAAACGCATCACAGAGCTCTTTTTCAGGCACCTTTATGCCCGGCTTCAGAACGTCTTCGACAATCAGGTTGCGCAACCGTTCAACCAGCTCTTCGTGCAATGACGGGCGTTTGATGCTTTCTGTCAGGTTCATAGCCGTACCCTATCCATCAAGAGCGGTATCAAGCAAGCGTGCGACGTGGATGGCGCGCCGGGGCGTGCCGTCGGCGATCTGGTGGCGGCAGGATGTGCCATCGGCAACAACAATGGCATTTTCAGGCGCCGCCTCAAGCGCCGGGAAGAGATCGAGCGAGGCCATCTTCAAAGACACGTCAATGGTTTCCGGGCCATAGCCAAACGCGCCAGCCATCCCACAGCAGCTGGTTTCAATGAAATTGACGTCCGCGCCGGGAATTTTCTTGAGCAGTTCCAGCATCGGGGTCACCGCATCCTGTGCCTTTTGGTGGCAATGTCCGTGCACATAAATCGGACAGTCGAGCGTTTTCAGAGGCAGATCAGGACGCTTTGCCAGATATTCCTCAAATGTATGCGTCGCTTCTGAGAGAGCCTGCGCCTCAGCGCCCGGGCAAAGTCCCAAAAACTCATCGCGGAATGTGAGGATAGACGAGGGTTCCAGCCCGACCACAGGCACACCCCGTGCCACGGCCTCGCGCGTGGCGTCAATCACGCGTTGCGCCTCTTTGCGGGCCTCGTCAATGCATCCGACAGCCAACAACGTGCGCGCGCAATCCAGCGCTTTGCCAGATCCATCCTGCGCTACGGCAACGCGCACACCTGATGCACGCATTACCCGCAACGCAGACCGCAGGTTTTCAGGCTCAAAATACCGGTTGAACACATCGGCAAAGAGCAAGACCTGAGGGTCCGCATCCTGCGCCTCATCATCGCGGAAGGGGTTGGATGACCACACGGGTATGTCCCGGCGATGCGATACATTGGTCAACGGCTCTGCTAGTTTGCGCATGACCCCGCTTTTGTTGCGCAGGTTCATCAGCCACGCGACCTTAGCGGCGCGCGGCGCATAGCGCGGCAGATACGCCACCAGCCGGTCCGCCAGAGAGAGGCCTTTTTCCTTGCGCCGCGCGGCCAAGACCTCGATCTTCATGCGCGCCATGTCGACGCCTGTGGGGCATTCGCGGCGGCAGCCCTTGCAAGATACGCAGAACTTCATCGTGTCGGCCATGGCATCTGAGGCCAGCCCACCCGGCATCTGACCACTGATCGCAAACCGCAACGTATTTGCACGCCCCCGCGTCGCTTCGCGTTCGTTGCGCGTGGCGCGGAACGAGGGGCACATCACGCCGCCTTTGAGTTTGCGGCAGGCGCCGTTGTTGTTGCACATCTCAACCGCGCCCTGAAAGCCACCCGCCGCCCCGGGCCAGGCCGACCAATCCAAGGCCGGCTCAAAGTCCGGCACCTCATAGCCCGGCGCGTAGCGAAAGTTGCGACGATCATCCATCGCGGGCGCGTGCACGATTTTGCCCGGGTTCATGAGGCCGGTGGGATCAAACCGCGCTTTGACCTCTTCAAAGGCGGACACGATGCGCGGGCCAAACATCTTTTCATGAAACTCAGACCGCACGATGCCGTCGCCATGCTCGCCCGAATGGGAGCCTTTGTAACGCTTGACCAGATCAAAGCACTCTTCGGCGATGGAGCGCATCGTTTTGACGTCTTTGTCCTGGCGCATGTTCAAAACCGGGCGCACGTGAAGACATCCGACAGAGGCATGGGCGTACCACGTGCCCTTGGTGCCATGACGGGAGAAGATATCAGTGAGCCCCTTGGTGTACTCGGCCAAATCCGGCAACGCCACGGCACAATCTTCGACAAATGAGATCGGCTTGCCGTCCTGTTTCATCGACATCATGACGTTGAGACCGGACTTGCGGTACTCGGCAATGGCCCCTTGTAGCTTGGCATCTGTGATCGGAACCACACCGCCCCAGCGATCGCCGGTGCCTGTGAAATCCATCCCCAGATCGCCCATCATCTCTGCCAATTGGGCAAGCTTGGCGGCGTTGGCCTCAGGGGTTTTCTCGGCAAACTCCACCATCAGCAACGCCGCTGGATCGCCTGTTACAAAAGCTTCAATCGTGTTGCGGAACAGCGGAATGTCGCGCCCCAGTGCGATCATCGTGTCGTCGATAAGCTCGACGGCCTGCGGCTCAAGCGTGACCAGATGTTGCGCGGCATCCATCGCGGCATAGAAGGTCGGGAAATGGCACATCCCGATGACTTTCTTGCCGGGCAGGGGCGCAAGGCTCAGCTCCAACTCGGTGAAATAGGCCAGCGTCCCCTCCGAGCCCACCAAGAGATGCGCCATGTTCACGTCATTGCCGGTCAAGGCATCGATATTGTAGCCGCCGACCCGTCGCTGAACTTTGGGAAACCGCGCGTCAATCTCTTCGGCCTCGCGCCGCCCAAGGGCGCGCATATCGGCCACGAGATCGGCATGACTGCCGGGTTTTGGGGCAGCTCCATTGAAACGCGCTTTGGTGCCATCGGGCATGATCGCGGATATGGCCCGCACATTGTCACGCATCACGCCGTAGCGCAGGGATTTGCCGCCTGAGGAGTTGTTGGCGGCCATCCCGCCCAAGGTGCACCGCGACGCCGTGGAGGGGTCGACCGGAAACCAAAGACCGTGCGGTTTGAGGGCACGGTTCAGCTCATCGAGCACGAGCCCGGGCTGGACACGGGCGGTCAGCTTCTCGGTGTCGACGTCGAGGATTTTGTTGAGATGACGCGTATTGTCCAAGACCACGCCGCGGTTCACGGTCTGGCCGCATTGCGACGTCCCGCCGCCGCGGGGCAGGACGGTCGTTTCTTCTTCCCGCGCGATGGTCATGGCAGTTTCCACGTCCTCCTCAGAACGCGGCACCACCACAGCTTTGGGCAACATTTGATAGATCGATGCATCTGTGGCGTAGCGAGCGCGAGAGGCCACATCCGCCATGACGTCGCCTGAAATAGACGTTTTCAGGCGCTTGGTTAGGTCAGAGTCTTCACGCATGAGCGAGCAAGTATCCCTTTCTCAGGTCAGCTTCCCACGGGTCAAATTTTGGGTTGACTGAATTATGAATTCATAATTACACAATAGCAAGTGCGAAGAGCGCCGCTCCGGTGGCGCATGCGGGGGGAACCAGAATTCATGCGTCAAGCAGGCCGTCATTTCTTGCAAATCCCGGGTCCAAGTGCGGTGCCCGACCGTATCCTGAGCGCAATCGGGCGCCAGACGATCGATCACCGCGGCCCTGATTTCGCTGCGGTGGGCCTCAAGGCATTGCAGGGCATGAAGTCTATATTCAAGACGGAACAGCACGTCTTTATCTTCCCGTCATCGGGCACCGGCGCGTGGGAAGCGGCCCTGGTCAATGCGACATCGCCCGGGGACAAAGTGCTCATGTTCGAGACCGGGCACTTTGCAACGCTCTGGAGCAAAATGGCCCGCAAAATCGGGCTGGAGCCGGAATTTCTAGAAGGGGATTGGCGAGGCGGCGCAGAGCCTGATCGCATAGAGGCTCGGCTGCGCGAGGACAAAGATCACGAGATCAAAGCTGTCTGTGTTGTGCACAATGAAACCTCCACGGGCTCGGTCTCACCGATTGCAGACACGCGCAAGGCTATCGACGCGGCCGGGCACCCGGCGCTTTTGATGGTGGACACGATCTCGGGTCTGGCCTCGATTGATTTCAGGTTCGACGAGTGGGGCGTGGATGTCTGTGTCTCTGGTTCGCAAAAGGGTCTGATGCTGCCCCCGGGCCTCAGCTTCAACGCAGTCAGCGAAAAGGCCCTGGAGCACGCCAAATCCACAACCATGACGCGCAGCTACTGGGATTGGCATGACATGGTCGGGCCAAACCAAACCGGCTATTTCCCATACACCCCCGGTACCAACCTGCTTTACGGCCTCAACGAGGCCATCGACATGCTGCACGAAGAGGGGCTCGACAACGTTTTTGCCCGCCACGCCCGCCATGGTGCCGCAACGCGCGCAGCCGTGCGCGCTTGGGGTCTTGAGGTTTTGTGCGCCCGGCAAGGACAAGAATCGGGTGTCCTGACAGCTGTGTTGATGCCAGCTGGTCATTCCGCGGATGGCTTCCGCGCGACCACGCTGAAACACTACGATATCTCGCTGGGCAATGGCCTCTCTAAGGTGGCCGACAAGGTCTTCCGCATCGGTCATCTAGGCGATTTCAACGATCTGATGCTGATGGCCACACTCTCGGGCGTTGAGATGGGCCTCTCCAAAGCAGGCGTGCCGCATCAGGCGGGCGGCGCTCAGGCGGCCATGGAGCTCCTCAAGGAAACGACGGTTGAGCGGTACGCCGCAGAATGAATTTACAGACCAACTAACCAGAAGATCGCCCCGGGAGGGGGCATTAAGGGAGGAAAAAAATGAAACTCAAAGCAACTATTCTGGCCACAGTCGCCGCGATTGCGATGCCGCTGGCGGCAAGCGCGGCCGATATCACGCTGCGCTTCGGCCACGTCGGCAACCCGGGCTCTCTTTTTGAGGCCTCGGTCGACGCTTTTGCGGCCTGCGCAAACAGCAAGCTGGGCGACAAAGCCGAGGTTCAGACCTTTGGCGCAAGCCAGCTGGGCAAAGACCGCGAGCTCTTGCAGAAGCTGAAGCTGGGTCAGGTCGATTTCTCGCTGCCGTCCTCTGTAATGTCATCCGTGGCGCCCGAATTTGGCGTCTTTGAGATGCCCTACATCGTCAAAGACCGCGAGCATATGAAGCGCATTCAGGCAGAGCTGGGTGACGTCTTCCAAGAGGCCGCACTGGGGCAGGGCTACCGGATCATTGGATACTTTGAAAACGGCTTCCGCCACATCACCAACAACACCCGCGCGATCGACACGCCCGAAGACCTGCAGGGCATCAAGCTGCGCACGCCCAATGGCGAATGGCGCGTGAAGATGTTCCAGCTATACGGCGCAAACCCGACGCCCATGGCGTTTTCCGAAGTGTTCACGGCCCTGCAGACCAAGGTGATCGACGGTCAGGAAAACCCCTATGCCCAGATCGCATCAGCCAAATTCCAGGAAGTGCAGAAATACCTGTCGATCACGGGTCACGTCTACACGCCTGGCTATGTGCTGGTGGCTGAAAGCCAGTGGCAGAAATGGCCAGAAGATGTCCGCGCTGGTCTCGAAGCCTGTGGTGCTGAAACTCAGACCTTTGTCTATGAGCACGCAGCCAAGCTTGAAACGGATCTGCTTCAGGTGATCAAGGACGCAGGTGTCGAAGTGAATGAGGCCGACAAAGACGCCTTCATCGCAGCCTCGGCCCCGGTCTACGAAGAGTTCGCCAACACGGTTGATGGTGGCTCAGAACTGATCGAGCGGATCCAGAGCCTGGCGTCTGGATCGTAATCCGAAGATCAGCGGGAGGCTACGTGGCCTCCCGCACATCCGTCTTTAAGACAAATACCGCGACCCACTTGCTGAATTGGGTCCTGCCACCGAGACAAGGTCGCTGATGCTCGTTTCATTGCAGAAGTTCTTCGAGGTTGTTCTCGAATATTTCGTTGTGTTCCTCATGATCATTCTGACGGTCGTCGTGATCGTGGCGGTCTTGTATCGGCTCATGGGGTCAAGCCTTGCCTGGTACGATGAAGTCGCGGCGATTTTGCTCGCGTGGATCACGTACTACGGGTCCGCTCTGGCCGTGCTGCGGCGCCGACACATTGGCTTTGACAGCGTGCTGCTGTC
>CAKZYL010000016.1 GCA_937884705.1 uncultured Roseovarius sp.
CCAGATCAAATAGCCGCCCATCCCAGCTTGGCACCTGCACGCCCTTGTAGCCGCAATTTGCGGCCCATTTCGTGATCGCGTCCCAAGAGTTAAACGGCGCGTCATCGCCTGCAAACTGCGCCAAGAACAGCGCTGGTCCCTTGATCGTTTTCATGGAAGCTCCTCCGCGTGGGGTATTGGGGAAAGCGGCATGTTTTCCCTGAGGTAAATGTCGATGCGAATGCGTTCTTGAGTGCTGTCAAACGGCACCTGATCCGCCGTAGCCTTCAAAAGCCGCGTGGCAGAACGGACAATGTGGCCTGTGTCTTGGGAAATGATGGCATCAAACACGCCGCTGCTGAGTGCCAGGCGCGAGCCGGGCGTCAGCTCATGGGCGATAACCACCAGATCTCTTTCCCGACTGGTTTCTTCGATGAACCGGATCAGACCGGGATTACCCGCAGCCGATGAGTAAATGCCGCAAATGTCAGGATAGGCTTCAAACACATCCGGTAGAAGCTCTTGGATCAGCTCTGGATCATCACGGCCCTCAATGGACGCCACAACGTCGAGATTGGGATAGTCAGCCCCGATGACCGCGTCAAACCCGTTGCGCCGCTCCAAGTGATCTCGGGCAAGCCGCGACCCGGTGATCACCAAAATGCGCCCTGCATCGCGTACGAACCGCCCCATGAGCTGAGCGGCAGTACGCCCGGCGGCCACGTTATCAATGCCAACGAAATGATCCCTGTCCGAGCTTGGCAAATCCGACACGAGCGCCACAACGGCGATGCCCTTGGCGCGCGCGCGCTTTACGGCATCGCGCACAGATGGCGTTTCCGGGCCGAACACCGCCACGCCATCGACCTCTTCTGGATCCAAGTCGTCCAAAGTATCGCAGATCGCACGAGAATCGAAGGGCGGCACGCTGCGCCGTTCCAAAGTGGTCCGCTGATGGATCAGTTTTGCGCCCTGTTCCGCGATGGCCTGTTCCAGAGCGATGACAAATTCATTGCGGTTCGACGGCAGAAGGAAAAGCAGCCTGTATAGTCGTCGACGCGCCAGGTTGGCCGCAGCGGTGTCGCGTACATATCCCAGCTGCGCAATGGCGGAATTGACCCGATCGATCGTGACACGACGAACACCGGGGCGCGTGTTCAACACCCTGTCGACCGTGGCCAAAGACACGCCCGCCACGCGGGCAATGTCATTCACCGTGGGTTTTGACACAGTTCTGATGTCGTCGTCGTCCACGCGCGCCTCTATCCTTCCTGGGTGCTGGCCAAACCCTCGAATAGAAGCGCAACGGCTTCGGCACCTGGGTCATTATTGCCTTTGAGATTTTCTGACGGCACATAGGCCGCCCGGCCCGCTTTTGCCCGGTGGATATTGGCCGTGGCATCCGCCCCTGTCCGCGCGGCAACCGCCGCCGCCGCGACACCGCCCGAGAGCGCCTCAAGCGCCGGGGCAAGCGCGTCGATCATCGTGCGATCGCCCAAGCGTGCTCCGCCCACATCGCTTACCCGTTGCAGGCCGGCGGCAAGAGCGCTTTCCACCGTGCTGCCATTGGCGCAAGCGTCTCCGGCGGCGTTGAAATAGATCGCAAGGATCACGCCCGAAGAACCGCCCATCGTCTGGCTGAGCATGTTCCCGAGTGCGGGGAAAAGTTGGGTCAGATCTGCCAGTGGCATATGATCGAGTTTGGCTTTGAGGGACCGCGCGGCAGTGGCCAGAGTGCTGCCCGTATCACCGTCACCGGACTTGGCGTCGAGCTCATTCAATTGCGCCTCTGCCGCGATCAGCAGGTCAGACAGATGCTCAATCGTCGCCCGTGTTTTGGCGTTTGCAGATGGAATTGGCTCAATGGGGGCCAGCCCATCAGGCAAGGGCGTGACGATCGGATCATCTATGTCGTTCACACCGGGCCAAGCCGGCAGATCAACTGGTGCCATCAAGGCCGCCATTTGATCCGCATCTACGGGCAAAAGTGATACTGAGAAGCCATGCATATCCAATGATGTCATCATGGGCGCCGGACCAATCGCGTGCTGGGCAATGCCTGATTGAGCGAGCTCATGGGCCAGCACGGACATCTCAAGAGGGGTGGTCGAGCCGAGGTTGTTGAGCAAAGCCACATGGGATCCATCGGTCATTTGGCCGCGCAATTTATCCAGCACCGTTTGCATCGCAGCCGCCGCGCCGGTGAACGTTATCTGTTCAACGCCGGGTTCGCCATGGATGCCGAGGCCAAGCTCTGCCTTACCTGCGGGAATGCGATCTTCCTTTGGCGAGCCGGGCACGGTGCAGGTATCAAGGCTGGTTCCGATAGAGGTCACCGTGCCGATCACCTTTTGAGCTGCGGCTGTCACGTCTTCCAGTGAGTGACCCTGTTCGGCCAAGGCACCGGCCACCTTGTGAACAAAGAGCGTGCCCGCCACGCCGCGCGGTTGCGGCAGATCCGGCAGGGCGATGTCATCATCCACGACGACCATTTCCACCTTGCGACCGAGGGCACGGGCGCGTTCCGCTGCAAGACCAAAATTCAAACGATCGCCGGTGTAGTTCTTAACGATCAGCAGGCAGCCAGACTCCCCCGTCACTTCCAGAATGCCCGCGAGAACGGCTTCCACCGAGGGAGATGCGAACACCTCGCCACACACCGCTGCAGTGAGCATACCGGCCCCGACGAAGCCTGCATGGGCCGGCTCATGGCCTGAGCCACCGCCAGAAACCAAGGCCACCTTGGACCGGTCCCAGTTTGCCCGGTAGACAACCTTGATATGCGGATAGCCATCCAGACGCGCCAAGGTGCCGCCGGAGCATGCCAACATCCCATCTATTGCTTCTTTGACGAGGTCGTCTTTGGCATTCACGAATTGTGCCATGGATGTGCTCCTTCAATTGATCCGAGCGCCGTCGGCGTCGAAAAAGATGGGCGAAAGTGGTTTGATCTGAACCGTTTCTCCCGGTGTCAGGGATGTGTGGGGATCGGTGAGCGTTACGACATCATGATCGGCGACTTTCAGGTGCAGCCGCGTTTGATCGCCCAGATGCTCAGCCCGCACAACAGTGGCTTCTCTGCCCTCGCCAT
>CAKZYL010000017.1 GCA_937884705.1 uncultured Roseovarius sp.
CGGCAATAGAACATCTGATCGTCATCCACCTTGGACGTGGTCGCCTCATGCTCCACGCGGGAGGAGTTGTTCTTCACCTCGATGTAGGGCACCGTGTGGGCCCCACACTGATCCCCAATCAGCAAGCTGTCGCACTGCGTGTAGTTGCGCGAGTCCTTCGCTCGTGGCGCCATGCTGACCAATCCGCGATAGGTGTTCTGCGCCTTGCCCGCGCTGATGCCCTTGGACACGATGCGTGAGCGGGTGTTCTTACCCAGATGCACCATTTTCGTGCCGGTATCAGCCTGCTGATAATTGTTGGTGATCGCGATCGAGTAGAACTCACCCTGACTGTCATCGCCGCGCAGGATGCAGCTCGGGTACTTCCAGGTCACAGACGAGCCTGTCTCCACCTGCGTCCACATCACCTTGGCACGGTCGCCGCGGCAATCGGCACGCTTGGTGACGAAGTTGTAGATACCACCCTTGCCGTTCTCATCGCCCGGGAACCAGTTCTGCACGGTGGAGTACTTCACCTCTGCATCTTCCTCGACGATGATCTCAACCACGGCTGCGTGCAGCTGTGCCGTGTCGCGCTGAGGCGCCGTGCAGCCTTCGAGGTAGCTCACGTAAGAGCCCTTGTCCGCGATGATCAGCGTGCGCTCAAACTGGCCGGTGTTCTCGGCATTGATCCGAAAATATGTGCTGAGCTCCATCGGGCAACGTACGCCCGGAGGCACGTAGACAAAAGACCCGTCCGAGAACACAGCCGTGTTCAGCGTGGCATAGTAGTTGTCACTCACCGGAACGACGGTGCCCAGATACTTGCGCACAAGCTCAGGGTGCTCGCGGATCGCCTCGGAAATCGAACAAAAGATCACTCCGGCTTTCTTCAACTCTTCCTGGAAGGTCGTGCCAACAGACACAGAATCAAAGACCGCATCGACGGCCACTTTACGACCTTCCGCCGGAGCATCCTCAGCCCCCTCAACACCGGCAAGGATCATCTGCTCTTTGAGCGGAATGCCTAGCTTTTCGTAGGTTTCCAAAAGCTTCGGGTCGACCTCATCAAGCGATTTCGGCTTCACTTCCATGCTCTTGGGGCGGGCATAATAATACTGATCCTGAAAATCGATCTCAGGGTAATCGATCATGGCCCAGTCAGGTTCTTCCTTCGTCAGCCAATGCGCGTAGGCGTCCAGGCGCCATTGCGTCATCCATTCTGGCTCTTCGTTTTTCTCGGATATCAGGCGCACGATGTCAGGCGTCAGGCCCTTGGGCGCGTATTCCATCTCAATCTCGGTTTCCCAACCGTATTTATACGTGCTGATATCGGCGACCGCATCCACAGTTTCCTGATCCACGCCCTCTTTCACCGTCAGTTGCGCACTGGTGTCACTTGGAGGTGTCATGTGTCTTTCCTTCCTGTTTCAGCGCGGGCGATTACGCCGCCCTGGCGCGATGTTTTTTGTAGCCGCGTACCCACGTTTCCGCGAAACGTTCGACCATCTCTTCTGTCGTTTCGGGCCCTAACGAAACCCTGACGGCACTGGCCGCGTCAGCATCGTCAAATCCCATGGCAGCCAAAACACGGCTGGTCTTAACCTTGCCGCTCGAACACGCGGATCCCGCCGACACGGCGAAACCAGCGAGATCCATCGCCATCACCTGCGTTTCACCTTTCCAACCAGGCGCGATCAAACATGACGTGTTGGGCAAACGGGGACCCTTCTCTCCTACGAAAATAAGCCCTTCGGTCGAATTCACAAGCATTGTTTCTAGAATATTTCTAAGTTTCTCAACCCGGGCCCATAGCCCGTCATCCAAATCCTTTTGTGCAGCCTCAACAGCGGCGCCAAAGCCGGCGATCCCAATGATGTTTTCGGTGCCAGAACGCCGCCCCATTTCCTGCCCGCCGCCAAGGGAAAGTGACGTTATATCAATACCTTGCTTTACGATAAGCGCCCCAACGCCTTTTGGCCCGCCAAGCTTGTGCGCCGAACAAATTGCAAGATCCGCCTCACTCCAGGCAAATGAAAACGGCAACCGACCCAAGGCTTGCGTGATGTCAAGCAAGAGCGCGCCAGAATGGGATTTGGGCGGATCGGTCAGGATTCCTGTCTCTGAATTGGCCAATCCCATCGCCAAAATGGGCGTCCCTGTATCGGCCTCACGCCCATGCGCAAAAATAGCGTCATGGGCTGTCGGTTGCACCTCCACAGGGCCGGGCCAATGTTGCAGCACGCCAGCGGCCTCCGTCGCACCGGAGGTAAAGACCACCTCCTGCGGCAGGCACCCCGCCGCTGCGGCGACCTGAGCGCGGGCACGTTCGACCAGTGCTTTCGCCGCGCGGCCTTCGCCGTGAACGCTGGAGGGATTGCCGACAATATCCATCGCCGCTTCCATGGAGGCGCGTGCCTCTGGTCTCAACGGCGCGGTTGCGTTGTAGTCAAGATAAACCCGCGACATCGCCCCCGTCTTCCTTAGTGCTGGAGATATCCAGGGTGAATTGTCGAACGCGACGGGGGCATTGTGCCCAACCGGTACGACACAGCACAGCCATGACGGCCTCACTCATCATCAACCACGGTCAAAAGCGATGGCACGGCAGGGCATGGCACCAAAGCGTTTTCGATCACATCGCTCAGACGTGTTTGATGCAAAAACACATAGACATGGGCGCTCAGCCCCTCCCACAGGCGGTTTGTCACCGATTGCGCCCGCGATCCGCTTGAGGCACCCGATGCCCCCGCGCCGACATGGAGCGCGTCAAAGGTTTCATCCACGGCTTGCAGTACATCGCAGACACGAATGTCAGAGGGCGCTTTGGCCAGTTTGTAGCCACCGCCAGGACCCCGTACGGATGTGACCAGTTTCGCGCGGCGCAGCTTCACAAACAGCTGTTCAAGATAGGGCAGTGAGATGCTTTGACGTTTGGAAATCTCACTGAGCGTGACAAGCCCCTTGCCCTCTGACAGCGCAATATCCGCGAGCGCAACCATGGCGTAGCGTCCTTTGGTGCTGAGTTTCATTGCCTACCTCGCGCGAATTGATTGACCAATCTCAAAGCAATGCTTATTTCACGGTGACCTGAGAAGGGTGGTTATTTAGAATTATTCTAAAGTTACTATCTGGTTTCGTCAAGATTGCTCAGGCAGGGACAATAAGGAAACGCACATTCATGCCCGAGGTCATTTTTCCCGGCCCAGAAGGCCGGTTAGAAGGTCGGTATCATCCACAACGCGAAAAAGACGCCCCCATCGCCATTATCCTGCATCCGCACCCGCAATTCGGCGGGACGATGAACAATAAGGTCGTCTACAACCTGCACTACGCCTTTTACAACATGGGCTTTACTGTGCTGCGGTTCAACTTCCGCGGCGTGGGGCGCAGCCAGGGAGAGTACGACCAAGGCGTGGGCGAGCTTTCCGATGCCGCCTCTGCTCTCGATTACCTCCAATCGATGAACAACAACTCCAAACATTGCTGGGTTGCCGGGTTTTCTTTTGGCGCATGGATCGGCATGCAGCTTTTGATGCGCAGGCCGGAGATTACGGGCTTTATCTCGGTATCGCCCCCCGCCAACATGTATGATTTCTCTTTTCTGGCGCCCTGCCCGTCTTCGGGTTTGATCATCAATGGCGGCGCAGATCGCGTGGCCCCACCGGCAGATACACTTTCGTTGGTCAACAAGCTGCATGAACAGCCGGGCATCACCATCACCCACGAAGAAATTCAAGGATCGGGTCACTTTTTTGAAGAACCGCACATGGATACGATGATTGACAATGTCACATCCTATGTGAAGCGCCGCCTCACCGAGACGACGCGCTGATGGGCGTTACCGAAGATCTCGCAGACGACCTGGCCTTGAAGGTCATTCAATATGTCGATGCGTCGGGCGACGAAAGTGTCATCACTGAGATTGTGACCTTGCTTGGGGCCACATCCCAGACCGCTGAAGAGGCGTTTTTGACGTCCTTGCGCGTCCGCCGCGCGAATATGAAGGCGCGGGAACTTTTGGCAGGCAAGATCAA
>CAKZYL010000018.1 GCA_937884705.1 uncultured Roseovarius sp.
GACAGAAAGAGCGACGCGATCGCGTATCCAATCACCGGAACAATCACAAAATTCGCAACCCAGGCGATCCCGATGAACCGCAGATTTGCCAGCGCCTTGGACAGAAACTTCAGCCGGATCTCGAAGAACAGAAGCCCAACCAGCGTAAGAAGGGTCATATCGACCCCTTGGCTCAGCGTATGGCCTAGATCCGGATCCGTCAGCCCGACCGTGGCTCCGATCGCAATCGCCAGCATCAGCAAGGCTGCGGTCTTCAGACCCGGCAGGCCCGTCGGATTTGGGACATGGACGAAATCTGTCATTTCAGGCTCCGCATTCTGGAAAGGGCGGCGTCAGCACAAGCATTTATCGTCATCGCAGCAGGCCAGATCGTCGAGATACATGTTGTTGTCGCGGTAAAGCTCCAGATATGCGGTGTCCGCGCCCATCCGCCCAGCGATCGCGCGCGCCACAACGGCAAAGCGTTGGCGGAACTTGTAAATGAAGCAGAAAAGATGCCCGTTATGGGACACTTCCGGCCCCACCAGAAAGAGCCCGGGCAGCGCGGTGGATTCATCCTGCGGCGTCAGGAGCGGCAGCCCGTGATCGCCATAGTCGAACCATTGCACAATCGGTCGCGTGCCCGTGGTGAACCCGGTGGCCAGTATCGGCGCATGAGGTGAAAGCCAACTGCGCCCATTGCCACCAAGGATCCGTACGCCATCCTCTTCTTTCTCCAGCGCTACGATTTCTTCATGTCCCTCCAGCGTGATCGCCCCCGAGCGACGCGCATCGCGCAGCCTTTGGTGTGTGAAGGGCGACAAGGCGCGGCTCGGGTCTTTGTGATCGTCCCCCCAAGGGGCATCAACGTCAAACACGGTCACGGACTTTCCCGCATTGACCAGCCCGACAGCGGCATCGATGCCGCTTTCATAGCCGCCGATCACATAGGCCTCTGACCCCGGCATATCGCGCCAGCTTTTGAACGTGCTGTAATGCCAGCCATGCTCGGAACCTACCAGACCGCCGTCTGACGGCGCTCCAAATTGTCCCGCGGCCCAGATCACGTAATCCGCGCGGATCTCGCCCTTACTGGTATGCAAGGCAAGACTGTCGCCATCCGGCTCCAGCCCCTCAACAGTGATGTGACAATGCACATTGAGGTCAAATGCCATCGCGGCCTGATCCAGATATCTTTGGTAATCGCGTCCGCTCGGGTGCTCTCGCTTCAGCGCCCAGCCCGGTGAGCTGTCAAAACTTATGGCGTTGAGATCGGTCATGCCGAACACGTTGCCCGGGAAGGACGGCGTCAGAAACTGCGTGTCCTTGTTCCAATCCAGAAAGGTCTGCCCGATCGATCCGCGTTCGAGCACCCACACGTCAGGGATGGCCAGATCCCGCAACACACGCGCCATGCCCAGACCCGCGGGTCCGGCTCCGATAATCGCAACATTGATGTGCTCGGGAATGATCAGCCCGTTCTCGCCCAGCATAGGTTTCCTCAGATACGTCTCAATTGCAGCGTTGAGTTGGTCTTAATTATCTATGTTACATCATAACATTCGGCAACCAAGATTGCGCAGGTCGTGTCAGATTAGACAATCGGACGCAGGATCCACTGGCGCGCGCGCCTTGGCCTCCGACCGGTCAGGTTGCTGTCTGAGCTTCGTCTAAACTCCGCGCGGCATCTCCTGTTAGCAATTCTGTCTTAACAGGCTGAGAGCGCGCAATGATTTTACCCTGCCGCACAACCGCCAATCGGTGGGCGCGCAGGCGAATGGCTTCAATCTTGTCCTTGGCCTGCAGAAGAACGAAATTCGCGTTGCATCCGGTCTCCACGCCGTAGCCTTCAAGCCCCATGATCTGCGCGGAATTCACCGTCACCGCGTCAAAGCACCATGCCATATCCGCCCGGCTAGACAGCTGCGCCACATGCAGCCCCATGAAGGCCACATCCAGCATGTCTGCCTTGCCCAGCGAATACCACGGATCCATCATGCAATCCGACCCAAACCCCACCGTGACGCCAGCATCCCGCAATTCAGGCACACGGGTCTGGCCGCGCCGTTTGGGATAGCTGTCATGGCGCCCCTGCAGCATGATGTTGATGAGCGGGTTTGGAATGGCATGCACCCCCGCCTCAAGGATCAGCGGGATCAGTTTCGAGACATAGTAATTGTCCATCGAATGCATCGATGTCAGGTGCGACCCCGTCACGCGCCCCTGCAGGCCGAGGCGCTGGGTTTCATAGGCCAGGGTTTCAATGTGGCGGCTCAGGGGGTCGTCGCTTTCGTCACAGTGCACATCCACCATCAGCCCGCGCTCTGCCGCCAGTTCACATGAAATCCGCACGCTTTGCGCGCCATCGGCCATGGTGCGTTCAAAATGCGGGATGCCGCCCACCACGTCGACGCCCAGATCGAGCGCGCGCTTGGTGTTTTCCAGCGCGGTAGGAGAGCGCAACAGCCCGTCTTGCGGGAAGGCCACCAGTTGCAGATCCAGGTAATCCTTCACCTTGTCGCGCACCTCCAGCAGCGCCTCCACCCCTTTCAGGGTGTCGTCGCAGGTGTCCACATGGCTGCGGATTGCACCCATCCCCTTGCTGACGGCCAGATCGCAGTACCGCATGGCCCGCTCCACGATCTCATCCACCGTCTGCACCGGCTTCAGCTCCCCCCAAAGCGCAATGCCTTCTAGCAAGGTGCCAGACACGTTCATCCGTGGCCGACCCAGGGACAGCGTGGCATCCATGTGAAAATGCGGGTCAATAAAAGGCGGAGACACAAGGTTGCCGCCCGCGTCGATCACGTCTTTGGCCTCGGCCGTGATGCCCGCCTCAATCGCCGCGATCTTGCCATCCTTGCAGGCGATATCCATGCCCGTTTGCCCATCCGGCAGCGTGGCGTTCTTTGCGATCAGGTCAAACATGGGGATCTCCTGCTAGGGCCTCGGTCAAGACGTCGGAAAGGCTAGAGAGGGGGCGTAGGTGTCAAAACTCGACAAGGTCTGTGCATTGCATTCCTCTTGCCAGTGCGTGCCGGGTTGAATGGCTGTGATCGTGGGGAACCGCTTGCGCAGCTCACTTGCGCGGGCTGTATCCTCCATTGCAATGGCCACGAGCCCGCTGACGGACCCTTTCTGCCGTTCAATCAGCGCGATTGCGCCTTCCATCGTGCCGCCTGTCTCGATCCATTGATCCACTAGCAAGACACGCGTGCCTTCGCCAAACGCGGGCAGGCGCATCTCCATATCCTGCGTGCGACCCGAATAATTGGTGAAACTCACGCGGTCGGTGTCGACACAGAGCTTGCCCGCTTTCCGGATCGGCAGGAAACCCACATCCCGCCTTGCGGCAATCGCGGCCCCCAGCACAAACCCCATGGCATCGAGCCCGCCCACAACGTCAAATTCGATGCCTTCCAGATCGGCCAGCAGGTCGGACAGAAGGTCCTGAAACGCCGCTTGGTTGATGTAGATCGATGTCGGGTCGAGCCAGGCAAACTTGTCCCCCTTGGTATTGGGGGCCATCAGCTTGAAGTACCAGCGATCGTCGCGCGGTCCTTGTGTCATGTTTTGTCTCCTAGCTCTTCCGCGACATCCAAGAGGCGCCTCAGACACGCCCGGTCAATATCGTAAAAATTGCCGTCATAGTTGATGCCCGTGGCCACCATAAACGCATCTACCGTGGCGTATCGATGCGCGTTCTCCGGCGTGATGCCTGAGGCGAGGGCCAGCGGCTTTTCCCCGATGGCCTCCCGGAACGTGGCGATCTTTGCGTCCTCGGCCTCAATCCCCGTGGCCGCGCCCGAGGTGCACACAACATCCATCCAATCGCAGGCGATCTTTGCGGCACGCCCATAGTCACTCTCCGCCACCGGCCGCTGTTTCTTGAACGCGGTGCCGCCAAAATAGAGCCCCGTCCAGTCCCCCCGTGCCTCCGCAATCATCTGCGCCTCACGTTGAACCAGAGCGCGCTCATCAATCCGCGCGTCATCGGCCCAATAGGCATCCACCCGGCAGCCATCCCGTTCAAGCGCGACCAGCTGCGGAAAGGCGTCCCGCCCCGTCACGCCTAAAAAGTTCACGCCCATCCAGAGATCCGACTGGGCGGCACGCACCTCTCGGACGATTGGCAAAAACCGATCCACGCCAAAATCATGATTGATCAAAAAACACCCCGGCGCGCCTTCTTTCATAAGCACATCAATATTTTGCAGGGTACGCGTAGTATCGAGAACGTGAATGACAGGCAAAACAACCGGAGCGCGCATCCCAAACAAAGCGCGGAAATCTGTTCTGTTCATTCGTTCACCCATGTGAATATTTTTTGTGCAATGCACTTTTTTTTGGCGCTAGTTTGGCCACACGCCCGGGAATCGGGTGCGGGCCTACGCGCCCCAATTCATAAACGTGCCGAAATGAAACTGGAAATACCTGGGAGAGTTGAGATGTCAGATACCTATTTTAAGCAAAGCAAGCGGACCTTTCTGAAGACCGGCCTTGCCTCTGTTGCCCTGAGCGCGCCCTTTGTGAGCCGTGCCTGGGCGCAGACTGTCGAACTGACGATGCTGGGATGGTACGGCACGGCTGAGCCCGACATGGTGGGCGAATTCGAAGAAGCCAACAACGTGAAGTTCGTGCCAAAGTACTATGCTGGCGGCGACAACATGCTGGCCGCGCTGGCACAAAACCCGCCCGGCACGTTCGATATCATCCACACGGATGCGGAATATGCCAAGATCCTGGTGGCCAATGATCTGGTCATGGAACTTGATGCCAACAACTATCCCATCGACGACCTGCTGCATGATGATTTCAAATCGTTCTCAGGTCACTGGGATGACAGTGGCAAGCTCTACTCGCTGATCACGCGCTTTGGCCATCTTGGTGTGTCCTACAACAAGGATGTCATGTCGGCCGAAGAAGCGGCGACCTACGACATCTTCTGGGATGAGCGCCTGACCGGCAAAGTGGGCCACTTCGACTGGCACCTGCCGTCGCTTGGCCAGATGAGCCTGCTAATGGGCAACGCCTCCCCCTTCGACATTGGCGAAGACGCATGGAAAGCCGTGCAGGAAAAGACACTGTCGCTCAAGCCGCAGGTCGGTGGCTACTTCGATTTCGGCGGCACCTTCTCGGGCCTCAAGAACGGTGAGATGCTCGCGATGGTCGGCATCGGTGATTGGGTCACCGGCATTCTGGAGCGTGATGGCGCACCGGTATCCTCGGTTGTCCCGAAAGAGGGCGGTATTCAGTGGACGGAAAGCTATTCCATCGCCAAGACTTCTGAGAAAACCGAGATGGCACTCAAGTATCTCGACTACACCATGTCGCCCGCCGGTCAGGTGAAGACAGCCCAGATGCTGGGCTATCCGGGCCATGCTGTCACCAAGGCGGGCCGCGCGATGCTCAATGAGGTCGATCCGGCAGAGGCGGCCCGCTCCAAGCAGGTGAATGGCGATCCACAGGATCCGATCACCCTGATCGACGAAGGCCGGATCAGCTACCGTGACATCCCCGTGCAGCAGTCGCTCGAGGATTGGAACGATTTCTGGTCAGAATATAAGAACGCCTGATCTGGTGATTTCGACGACCTGGCGGCGCAGCTAAATGCGCCGCCTCAACCTCTACGCCCTGACATTCCGCCTGCCGATCATCGTCTGGCAGGCCCTGTTTTTTATTGGCCCGTTGATCTTTGTGGTCGCCATGTCGTTCTTCGTGGTGAAGAACTTCCGCATGGTCGAGACCTTCGAATTCGAAAGCTGGGCCAAAATGATCAGCCGCGATTTCGTCTGGTCTGCCTACCGCTACACGCTGCTGATGGCCGGATCGGCCGCCGTGATGGCGTCCCTGATCGCCTTTCCTGCCGCATGGTTTCTCGCGTTCCGCTGCTCGGCCCGCGCTCGGCAACTCGCGATCCTGCTGCTGATCATTCCGTTTTTCACAAGCTACCTCGTGCGCACCTTCAGTTGGTACACGATCCTGGCCGAGGCGGGCGTGCTCAATGGTGGTTTTGCCCTCCTGGGATTGGGCCCGTTCAAGATGCTCAACACGCCCTTCGGCACCCTGGTTGGCTATCTGACATTCGTCTTGCCACTGGTGCTGATCCTACAAACCGTGACCATGGCCAACATTGACAACCGCCTCATTCAGGCCGCGCGCAACCTCGGTTGTTCGCCCGCCCGCACCATCCGCTCCGTCGTCCTCCCCGCAGGCAAGACGGGCTTCGTCATCGCGGCCCTCTTCGCGTTCATCCTGTCCTTCGGCGATTTCGTGGCGCCCTTCTACCTCGGCGGCTCAAACCCACCCACGATGCCCATCCTGATCATCGACACGACCAAGGCAGGCCAGCAATGGCCCCGCGCGGCCGTGGTGGCCGTGATGATGATGCTGACGCTCTTTGCCATCGCGTTCTCGGCCATCATGTACGCCTATCGCAAGAGGGCCAGCCGATGACTGTGTTCCTGCGCGCCTATCTCGCCGTCGTCTTCGGCTTCGTCTTTCTGCCGATCTTTGTGAGTATGCTCTTTTCGTTCAACTCTGATCGCTTCCCGACACTGCCGATGAGCGGGTTCACCTTTGAATGGTATCAAACCATCTTCGCCGATCCGGATTTCTGGCGCTCTGCCAAGAACAGCCTCATCGTGTCCGGCAGCACCTGCGTCATCGCCACGTTTCTGGGTTTCTGCACCGCCTACACGGATTACCGCTACAGCTTCCGGGGCAAATCCCTCTTCCTCGCGATCATCCTGCTGCCGCCCACCATCCCGCTCATCATCATCGCGCTGGCCATGCTGGCGTGGTTCAGCCGGGTGGGCATGTCGGGGCA
>CAKZYL010000019.1 GCA_937884705.1 uncultured Roseovarius sp.
GTTCCCTTCATCCCCATCAAAAGAGAAACAAGGGGGGTGGCCGGTGGTGATCGACCAAATCACTCTGACGCCATATCGCAATTGTCGGTGGTCGCCTGAGCGGCTTCCTCTTGTGGATATTCTTCTCTCGCTCCCGCACGGTCAAGGATGAGCGCCCGGACGGATCACCATGCGTTTCCCCTCGTTTCCGCATCGCTTCAAAGGATCGACCGGGCAGACCTGACAAGGGCACGCGCCTTGGATTTAAGGTCAAAAACGGCCATACTGAACGCGCAAAATCCCCTGCCAGTGAAGGCCCTTAAGGAGGTCCGTGATCCCCATGCTGCTGAGACGGCCGAGAAAGAGACAAAGCCGCTTCCGGCCATGGAAAAGGCGGCGTCGGAGGATGCCAAGGGGCGCACTTCTCCCTGCCACACTGCTCATCCTTGTCGGACTGTGGCTGTATGATCCTGACACGCTCACACGAGCGTCCGCGCCTGTACAAATCTCCACGGTCCAGAGCGTTATTCCAAGTCGCCTGACTGTCGTTGACGGTGACACGGTGCGACTGGCTGGTGACACGATCCGATTGGTCGGGTTCGACACCCCTGAAACCTACCGTGCCCAATGCGAGGCGGAGCGGGCGCGGGGTGATGCGGCGACGGTCAGGCTCCGCGAGTTGCTGGCCGGGGCGTCGTCGGCCCGATTGGCTTATCTGCCGCGCCGCGATCAATACGGGCGTAATCTTGCGCGGCTTTTGCTCGATGGCCGAGACGTGGCAGATGTCATGGTGGGGGAGGGGTTGGCCCGCAGCTATGGCGGCGGTCAGCGCCGCTCATGGTGTTAGAAGACTGATCTATGAGAGGACCGATACACCCGCCATCTCTGCTGCCGCTATTGCCAACAAGATGACACCACCCAAACCAAAGGCCCATGGAGAAGTGGTTTTTTCAAAAGCACCATATCCAATTCCGGCGACACCACCTGCAAAAAGAAAGTACGCAGTCATAGCTTCACTCTCCCACACATTTCTTCTTCGTCTTCTGCCCTGAACCCGTAGGGACGTGCCAGCCCGTAGTGGGTGCCGTCCTGCTCGAAAAAACCGTTGAAGCCCAAGAACCACGCGCGGTGCAACTCTGTTCCGGCCATTGCCTGCCGTGCCCACCGGGGCAGGACATGGCCTGAATAGCCCCAAAGGTAGACGTGGTGCAGAATGGCATTGGTCACTCATCTGTCTCCCATGGATTGATAACCTCAAGTCCAGCTTGCTCGAAGGGCCGCACGTCGCGGGTAGCAACGACTGCATCGCGCAACTTCGCGATGCTGCCGATGGCTCCATCTTGGAAGTGGATGGTTTCGCCACGCAGTTTTGCGGGGCCGACAACCTTTCCGAACACTTGGGCTGACATCTTATCAAAAGACAGAACCCGCCCCCGAAACATCTCGAACATTGCTTCGGCGCGCGCGGTCAAATCCTCACGCTGCTCTGGGTCACGTTTCTTCGCGACCCCGCCCCAGATTTCTGCCACGGTGATGGTCGTGATGTAGAAACTCTCTTCCGGATGACGGTCAAGGAAAGTCAAAACGGCCCCAGATGGCCGTTTCTTCATGACCTCCGATACCACGTTTGTATCGAGGATGATCATTCCAATTCGACCGGCTCGTAAGGTTCGCGCTCAATGTCTAGGTCGGTATCCTTCGCACCTTGCCATACGGTGGCAAGCCGATGCCCAAAGCCGAGCTGGTCGCGTGGCACAAGCGCTTCGCGCAGGATGTCACGTGCGACCGCCTCGGCGCTGCGTGTCTCTCGCTTCGCCCGCGCCTTCAACGCGATATGAACCTCAACGGGTAGCTGTCTGACAACGATCTGGGGCATGGGCCATCTCCTTTGCATGATGATATCACTCATTTAGGAATGATATCAACCAATTTCTACCCCGCGTGCGTTGATCTTTTCGATATTCCATCTTGCGACGATCCTATAGGCTTGTGCCAAAACTGTATGAGGCGAGGATCATGGATTCGTTGGAGCCGGTTGCGAATGTCACCACAGAGCAAGGCCTGCGGCAATGTCTCGCAGCCGGGGGTCAAATCGAGGTTACGTGTCGCGAAACGCCGGATCGGCGTGGGCCATCCTGGTATGGCATCTGGACGATTCAGAGCATTCTTCCCACTGGTGACAGAAAGCATCTGATCCCGGCGAGGTCCAACACGCCGGATGGCGGGTTTAAACTGCGCGAATTCAAGACCACAACAGGGCTTATATCGTTCCTTGTTGGCTGCGGCTTTCGGGAAGTTCGCTTCCCCTTCGTCCCGGGCGAAACCTCTGCCCTGAAACTCGAAGAAACTGCGCTTTAGGAAAAAAAAGACCCCGCTGCATGACGCGAGCGGGGCCAAGTTGATCCTCACCACAAGGATACGAAATCTCAGTCCGGGGGGGCGCATTGCCGGTGAAGTCAGCCGTAGTCGTAAATCACGTCCCGACGCTCGATATCATCCTTCCACTTTGGTTCGATTTGCCCCGTGTTCCATTCATAGAGATAGCCCACGACGGCGCGTGTTTGAGCATCGAGGATGCGAGCAACGGCTTTTCCCTCGATCTTTCGAATTTCCTGCTGCGCATCGGCGTCGTCGCTTCGGCGCACGTTCGGAACTGAATGTTTACGAGATGTCCGGTCAGGCATCGGCTTCCTCCAACTCTCCAAGGCGCAAGAACAGGTCTGACGCCAGAACGCGATCCTGCATGGCCCGCTCACGGTCCTTGTTCTTCGACGCGGCGGCTTGCAGGTGGTGATAGGCTGCATGGCGTTCAGCCAGCGGGTAGCTGTCAGGGTCTTCAGCGATGTCACGGGCCTTCAGGATCGTGACAAAGAGGTCCGGCTTGGCGAACAGGTTGGCAGTCCGCGACCCGCCCGCGTCCGTCTTGGAAAGTGGAAACGGAGGGCGTTTCAGGTCCAGTTTGCCAAGGCTATAGCTGTGCAGCACAGCCAAGAGAAGGCTCGGATCGGCGGGGTTGGACAGTGCCGATTTCTGGATCAGGGCAAGGGTCTCGACCATCCTCTGAACCCGGCCTGCGTTGGTGTCGTTCTCGAAAGCCATTGGTCTGCCTCCTGTGGGGGATGGGGCAGGGCGCGAACGCCCTGCCGCTGCACTCACTCCATGCCTTCGGGGAGCCACGCGTCGATGCGAGCCGCTTGGGCATCGGTGACGCCAAGGGCACTGCGCAGGTCCGATTGGGTGAACAAGGCTTCCAGCTTCGCGGCTTTCTCGCCCTTTTTCAGCTTGGCGAAGGTCGTCACAGTCGGATGATCTTCGGCCAGCTCTAAAAGGTCGCGCCAAATCTCCACCATGTAGGGACCGCCCACACGGCTAAAGAAGTTCGCAGCCGTGGGCGTCCAGACTTCGCGGGTGTCAGGTTTCGTGAATTTGGACACCAGCGCGTCAAGCGTCTCGTCACCACCTTTGAATTGCGCCGCAAGGAACCGGACCAACTCACCGCGCACATGCTCTGCGCCTTTCTTGCGAAACGCGCGGAAGGATGCGCCAAGGTCTTTGGCATCCATCATGTTGCGGGGTGGGTTCTCAGTCAGCCGCGCGTCCAACGCATAGCCCTCTGCCTCGGTGGACGGCCAGTTTGGCACTTCGGTGGTCGTGATCCCGAACACGTCATTCCAAAACAGGTTGTGGCTCAACTGATAGGCGAAGAGGTCAATCATGAGGTCTGGATCGCGCAGGGCAGCATGTTGGCGTGCACCACGGCTCACTCGGCCCAGATCATCGCGCAACTTTTGCGAAATTGGCGACTTCGGACCATCGCTGCCGCTGCTGCCATGCATAGACTTGCGCAGGACACCCGCCTCAATCGCGGCCTTCTTATCCTCCGGTTTGACCATTGCGCCGCTGACGCATTGATTGCCCTGCCCATCGACGTAGACGTAAAGACCCGCGTGGGCGCGTTGGTCATCTGAGTATGTCCCGTCAAGGATCGCCTGCAACGCAGCCAATTCAGCCTCGCCTTTCTCGTCCAAGACTTCCGCTTCGGCGAGTTCGGCCAACGCATCATAACGTTCACCTTCTTCCTCAGTCAGGTCACCGCTTTCAGGATAGACAGACCCAAACTTTTCCAGCCCGTGCGAGTAGGGCGACAGGTAGCTTTCATAGTGGGCTTCCAACCATTTCCAACCTTCGGCCTGTAAGGTTTCAACAGCCTCGGACAGCTTCGCGTCAAAGAGTTCGTCCAGCAACGCCACATCGTCAAAGAAGGTCTGTTCCTTGAACAGATCAGCAGTCTTGCGGCCTCCGGCTTCGTCATAACCAGCCTCGGTCACATAAATCACACGCCGGTCAGAGCCGCGCACGCTGTCAGGCTTGATCATCTGCTTAATCTGATGATCGCTGTATCCTTCGCCGCGCACTGTCTCCAAGACCTCAAGGGCCATTTTCTCGTCATTGCTAACCGTAAAGGCGGCGGCATTGGACAAGCTGATTTCATTTGCATGCAGCGCATCCAGAACCGCATCTGGCAGGTGCGCCAAGGCAAGACGGCGGTAGACATGCTTTTCGTTGACGGCAAATGCTCGGGCAATGGCCCCGACGGTGCCGCCTTTCGCTTCCATCTTGCCGTAGGCACGGATTTCCTCGGCAGGATGCAAGTCACGACGGGCCACGTTCTCCATGTTGGCCCACGCCTCGGCTGTGTCAGCATCAGGGGCAAGCATCACCATTGGGTTGGCCAGTTCGGGTCGTGTCTTGGCCAAGTCTGGGTATTGGTCAGCGAGATATTGCAGGGCGCGCAATCGGCGACCACCTGCCACAATCTCGGCGGTGTCGTTCTTGCCTGCCAGCCCCGCGATGGACTGGATCAAGCCTGCCGCCCAGATGCTGTCCGCCAGTTCGATCACGTCCTGCTCAGGCACCGTCTGGCGCGGATTGAGAGGCGAAAGCGAAAGGTTTGCCAGCGGGAAGCGGGCCTCTGTTGCAACGATTTTGGATTGCTTTGTCATTGGGACATTCCTTG
>CAKZYL010000020.1 GCA_937884705.1 uncultured Roseovarius sp.
GCCGTATAGTGCAGGTGGCGCGGCCCGGCCCAGATATAAAGGAAGATCAGAGCCCAGAAGTGGATGATCGACAGTTTATAGCTGTAAACCGGCCGCCCCGCCTGCTTGGGCACAAAGTAGTACATCATCCCCAAGAACCCGGCCGTCAGGAAAAAACCGACCGCGTTATGACCGTACCACCATTGCACCATGGCATCCTGCACGCCTGAAAAGACCTGCACGGATTTCGATCCCAGAAGAGAGACCGGGATCGAGATATTGTTCACCACATGCAGCATCGCCACGGTGATGATGAAGGCCAGCAAGAACCAATTGGCCACGTAGATATGGCGCTCTTTGCGCATGATCACCGTGCCAAGGAACACCAGCAGGAAGCACACCCAAACGACCGTCAACCACAGATCGACATACCATTCAGGTTCGGCATATTCCTTGGATTGCGTGGCGCCCAGCAGGTAGCCGGTGGCCGCCAGCACGATAAAGAAGTTGTAGCCCCAGAAGACGAACCACGCGAGGTTTCCGCCCCAAAGCCGCACGCCGCATGTGCGCTGCACAATGTAGAACGACGACATTATGAGCGCGTTGCCCCCGAAGGCAAAGATCACCGCAGAGGTGTGCAGCGGGCGCAAGCGTCCGAAATTGGTGAACGGCTGACCCCAATCAAAGTTCAGCTCGGGAAAGGCCAGCTGGAACGCGATGAAGACCCCCGCGAGGAAGCCCACGATGCCCCAAAACGCCGTGGCGATCACGCCGGCCCGCACCACGTCATCCATGTAGCGTTCGTGATGCACCACGGGCACCAGATCACCGACGCGCCGCAACTGCCAGATGAACAGGCCGAACGCCGTGATCAGAATGAGGAGCGCGTGAACCTTGTAGGCAAGGTCATGCCCCCAATCTGCGGCCAAGGCGGCAAAGAAGGCAATCAGACCCAATGATACTAGCTTTACAGTGTCCCACATGGCTCATACCTGTTTTAAAACTTCGCGGTGATTGGATTTTGCTGAGATCGACGGGAGCGGGCCTTGATCTGAGTCAAGTGCAGGCGCTTTTCGCCAAAAGGTCGCATGACGTCAGGGCTCAATGACCGCTTGGTAAAGATGCCATGCGCTGTGTCCCAGCATTGGAAAGACAAAGATCATGCCCAAGAAAAGCGGCATGCAGGCCACCACAGTGGTTCCAGCGACGATCATGGCCCAGAAAATCATAGCGCCGCGATTTTCAACTGTGGCCTTAAAGCTTGTGATCATCGCGGTGACGATATCCACCTCGCGATCCAGAAGCATCGGCACACCAATCACAGAGATCGAAAACAGAAGTCCGGCAAGTGCGGCACCGATCACACTCCCAATGAGCAGCATCGATACGCCTTCGAAGGTTGTGTAAACCTCTAGTGACGTCATCACATTCGTCATCGTGGCGGTGCCAAAGGTCACCGCGAACACAACGCGCGCAATCACGATCCAGACCAGAAGGAAGAACACCGCCAGTACCGCAAAGAACGGCAGCTGACCGCTCGTCGAACGAAAGCCTGACGCCAGGATCGCGCCCCAGCTCAGCGGCTCGTCGTTTTTCAAGCGGCGTGACACTTCGTAAAGACCCACGGCCGCAAAAGGGCCAATGAGCGGAAAGCCCGCTGTCATCGGCAACACCCAATACCCCGCATCGCTGAAAAACAGCAGCGCAGCCATTACGATCCCGAAGATCGAAAAAACCGCACCGAAGAACAGCCCAAACATCGGCGCGCGCTGAAAATCTCTCAGCCCGGCCTTTAGCGCGGCATAGACATCATCCGTCGTCACCTGGCGGATATTCGGGATTTGAACGGGCGGATGTGACGTGGCTGGCGACTTCGCGGCTGTGTCAGTTTCAGTCATTGGCTTGGCTCACTCCATTTTGAGTGCCGGTCTTTGATTTGACAGGGCGGCTGGCGGGCCAAACCTCGAGGTCCTATGGGCGGGGCCTGTCCCGTTTCAGGCTGTGGCGAGTTTTGCATGAATTGTGGGATGGGCGATTTGATCTGGGTCAAAATCGGCCTGCGGCATGCGGCGAAAGCGCCAAAAACGCGTGAAAACCTTGCTGCGCAGGGAGAAAGCTGTAGCGTTAACGTGGGGAGTGCGTATGAACAACGACCTCAATCCGTCCCTCGTTACAGGAGGGTCTTGCGAGCCTGCCGTCTGTGCCACCTGCGCGGTACGCAACAGCAGCTTGTGTGCGGCACTGTCCTCTGATGAGCTCGATGAGCTTAACAAGCTCTCGCGCCGCAAATCACTTAGGCCTGGGCAAATCTACGTCTTCGAAGGCGATCAGGCGTTGGATTTTGCCAATGTTGTCAAAGGGGTGGCCAAGCTGACGCGCGGGTCCGAGGATGGTCGCATGCAAATCGTCGGCCTGCTGTTCCCATCCGATTTTATTGGGGTCTCAATGGGTCTAGGGCATGGCGGGGACCGGAAACCCGAAGAGCCCTACACGATCGAGGCCGTCTCTGACCTTGAGCTGTGCATTTTTCCGCGTGACGGTTTTGAACGCCTGATGCGGCGGTTTCCAGCACTTGAGCACAAACTGCTCGACCGAACGTTGTCAGAGCTGCAGGTGGCGCGGGAATGGATGGTCCTTTTGGGTCGCAAAACCGCGCAGGAACGCGTGGCCACATTCATTCTGCACGTGGCCGATAAAATGCGGCATCAGGGGTGTCATAGTGGCATTTCGTTTGACCTGCCATTGGGGCGCGGTGATATCGCCGACCATATCGGGCTCACGATTGAAACCGTCAGCCGACAGATCACTCAGCTCAAGCGCAAGGGCATCATTGACATGCAAGGCGCCCGTCATGTGGTGTCCTGCGATTTTGAAGCGCTGCGCGAACAATCGGGGTACTGAGGCCCTTTGGGACCCCGCTGAATCAGAAGTTCAAATAGTTCATCGTACATTTAGCGACCTCGAAGGGCCGAAAAATCGGTCTCCCGCCGTCAAACTTTTGCCAGAAATTCCAAGGACATTTGAGCAATAAACAAAAATGACGGACTGGAACCATGAAGCTGATCGTGCAGATACCCGCCCTGAACGAGGAAGAAACGATCGCCACGGCGATTGCAGAGATCCCTCGCAAAATGCCGGGTGTGACCTCTGTCGAAGTGCTCGTCATCGATGATGGCTCCACCGACAAAACAGTTGAGGTGGCCCGCAAGGCCGGGGCCGACCACATCCTGATCATGCCGTCCAATGTGGGCCTCGCCCGTGCATTTTCGGCAGGCATCGAAGAGGCGCTGGCGCTGGGTGCGGACATCATCGTCAACACCGACGCCGACAATCAGTATGACGCCAAAGCGATCCCGTCGCTCATCGAACCCATCATCACGCGCCGCGCGCAAATCGTCGTCGGCGCTCGCCCGATCAGCGAAATTGAAAGCTTCTCCTGGATCAAGAAAAAGCTGCAGCATCTGGGCAGCTGGGTCGTCCGTCAGGCCAGCGGTTCTGACATCCCCGACGCGCCGTCGGGCTTTCGCGCCTATGCCCGCGATGCCGCCGCACGTCTATGCGTAATCAACACCTACACCTATACGCTGGAAACCATCATTCAGGCCGGTCGCAAGCGCATCCCTATGACATCCGTGCCCGTCGGTGTGAACACGGTGACGCGCCCGTCGCGTCTCTTCCGCGGCATCCGCGAATACGTGACCCGCTCGGCCACAACGATCCTTCGCGTCTTTGTGCTCTATGCACCGATGCGGTCCTTCATGACCTTGGCGGCGATCTTTGCGTTGCCCGCGCTCTGGGCCATCGGGCGCTTCCTGACCTTCTACGCCATGGGCGACGGGTCTGGTCACGTGCAATCCCTGATCCTCGCGGCAGCCCTTCTGGCCATGGCGACCGTGCTGGCTGCCGTAGGCGTGCTGGCCGATATGATCGCGGCCAATCGCAGCCTGCTCGAAGACATTCGCGCCCGCGAGCTGCTGCGCGGCGCCACATCCCGCAGCCGCCGCGCAAAGTCGAACGCAGTGAACATGTCCGATGCAGCCTGATCGCGCGGCGCTCGCCCCCGCGCGGTGAC
>CAKZYL010000021.1 GCA_937884705.1 uncultured Roseovarius sp.
GAGAAACTATCAAAGACCGCCGTTTCACCCGTATGGCTATGCGGCCACTGGCGCCACTGACTTAGCGTTCATCCGCATCTCAAAGAATGCGTCGAGTTCATTTGTGAAGTCATTTTCCTTGGGGAACTGGACACATGTCAGTGACCTGACGGAACAAAAGATCTACTGTGCTTTGCGCGATCCGATGGCGCGGTTTATGTCTTCGATCGTTGAGACCATGATGCGTGCGCGGCTCCATCAGGACAGCCGCTATTTCGGCGACATCGTGATTGACCCTGCGATCTATTTTGAGATGCAGCGTTTGCTGAATGAAGAACGCTTTGCGGCCTTTCTTGATTATGTGATCCAAGTGATCGACCTTAATGGCCCCTTCGATGCCCATCATGAGCGTCAGGTGCGCTTCCTCGAGGATTTTGCGCCGCGTTTGAGCGACATCGCGTTTTTCGACGTGGCCCAGGCGGACGGAGTGATCCACACGCTGCTGGAGCGTTATCCCGGCGTCAAAGTGGATGCCAACCGATAACGAGATGGCAAGCGCATGGTGGTGCAGGGTGGTGGTATCGGAGCGGCGGGTAAAAAGTTGCACACTTATGTTACAGAACGTTTTTTGGCCGACCAACTGTCGCCGCGACATTTGCTCATGCCGCAACAGCCGGGCCGCCGACAGCCGAGGTACCGGTCAGCAGAGTTCAACGACCGCATCGTGGCGTTCGGCGATGCTATCCGATCTGCGGCCACGTCAGAGACACGCGCGAGGATTGCCGCACTCTATGCGGAAGATCATGAGATCTACGCCCGCGTGGCCGGTAAAACAGGCTTTACACAGCTGACGGCGCTATCGTGATTGACGTGCTGCGCGCTGCGGTGTTCCAGTGGTCAAAAAGCGAGGCGACAGGGACGCTTATCCCAAATTTATGCCGTCATCCGCAAATCGGCGAAGCAGAATGTCACCGTATGTGTCGGTAAAGCGCATAAGTTTTGGGGACCAAGCGCTCGATGGTCAACCGTGAGGATCGAAGCGAAACTTTGGCCTGCCGCGAGGCAGTGATTGATTTCTTTATGGTTGGAATTGGACATATGGAGGAGGAGCGCGAGTTCGCGCAGAGGATTTTCACCGGGGCGGCGTGGTCACCTGCGCACACATCTCCCGCTTCGGCTTACCCGACAAAAACCGCTTCTTGAACCTGCTCATTGAGTGCACCTACCCGAGATATCAGGATGAGGCCTTTCCAATACACGGCACTCTTCCGAACGTTTTTGCGAGGCGCTCTCTCTAAACCGAGCCTTTTGAGGGGACGTTCGCTCTGCTCCTACCTGCCTGGGTGATATGGCGGCCCATTTGCCGCTCTTAAGCGTGGCTTTTACGGGCGCACCCCTGGGATCCAGAAATGCCGAATGTGGGTGTCGGCAATACGCGCCCCTTGTCACACATCCGTGCACATCGACAGGTTGCGAACGTTGCGCGGACACGCGATAGTGCGCCATGACACATTTAGATGTAAGCCACAGTCCCGGACTGGTAGCAGCATCCGTCGTGATCGCGATGATTGCCGGCTTCACCGGGCTCAGTCTGACGAAAAACCTGTCTTCCAAGACATTGGCACAGCGCAAGATTGCCGTCTCTTTGGCGGCCGTTGCCCTGGGCGGTGGCATTTGGTCGATGCATTTTGTCGCCATGCTCGGCATGCAAATGCCCATCCTGTTTTACTACGACGCCGCGATCACTCTTGCATCTGCTTTGCTCGCGATCCTCATCGTCGCCGTGGCCTTGATCATCTTGCACTTCACGGCGCGCCGGCCCCTGCACATTCTGGGCTCGGGCGCTCTGGTCGGATTGGGCATCGCTGCCATGCATTATGTCGGCATGACAGCACTTGAGCTCTGTCGTGCTGTAAACACCACGCCTGGGGTCATTTCGTCGGTTCTTCTTTCTGTCGCCCTTTGCATCGCCGCGTTTTGGGTCGCGTATAATGAACGCACGAACCGCAACATACTTCTGGGTACGGTATGTTTCGGCGGGGCGGTTGTCTCTGTGCACTATGCCGCGACCTTTCAGACCCAGTTTTTCGAGGTAAAGGGCTTCTCTGAGTTCGGCCCGGCCATGAGCAATGAAGTGCTGGCCATCGGTGTCATGCTGTCCAGTTTCGTCATTTTCGGCACGTTTCTCTGGGTCAGCACCACCTACCTCTCCCCCGCCGCAGGGCCCGGTATCCCTGATCCGTCCGACACGCCCGCAGAAGGCGGGGTCGTCAAGAAGATGCGCATTCCTTGCGAAAAAGACGGCAGCAAAATTTTTATTCTTCCCGGTGACGTGGCCTTTGTCCGTGCTGATGGGCATTACACACAGGTCTACACGGATGAAGATCGCCTGTTTTGCGCGCTTCCCATCACCGAAGCGGCAAAGCGACTGATCGAGGCGGGCCATGTACAGGTGCATCGCAGCTATGTCGTGAACCCTGACAAGGTCTCCTCCTTTGAACGCAAAAAAGACAACGGGGTCTGCAGCTTTCAACCCGATCACTGTCCCAAAGTTCCGGTCAGCCGATCCAAGCTCAAGAAGGTGCAAGAGCTTTTTGGCGTCTAGCGCCGGTAGATCCTCGCCATTTCAGTGAAAGCCTCCCCATCACGCGAGACGCTGATCAATACATGCGGCTCTGTTTGATCTGGTGACCCGCTCATGTCTTCGCATTTCATGCATAAGTTTTCGCATTTCGTGCAAACAACTTGTTTTTCATGAGTTTTTCGAAGCCAGTTTTTTCGTTCGCACTAAGCAAACAGGTGCCAGAGTCACGACAGGGAGGAGCTCGATGATTCCAGCCGCATTTGATTATTACCGCCCCGATACAATCGCAGGCGTGCTCGAAATCCTAGAAGAACACGGTGATGATGCCCGCGTCATGGCGGGGGGCCACAGTCTTATCCCGATGATGAAACTGCGGATGGCTGACATCCCGCATCTCATCGACCTTCAGGCTGTCGAAGAGCTCAACGGGATCGACATCCGCTCAGGCGAAGTTCGCTTGGGGGCGATGACAACCCAGCATGACATTATCAACCACGCCGAGCTGACGACGGCATGCCCAATATTGCGGGAGGCCTCCTTGCAGATCGCCGACCCGCAGGTTCGGTACATGGGCACAGTCGGGGGCAATGTGGCCAATGGCGATCCCGGCAATGACATGCCGGGCTTGATGCAGTGTTTGGACGCGCAATTTGTTTTGGTCGGCCCTGACGGCGAACGCACCGTGGCCGCCCGCGACTTCTATGAGGCTGCATACATGACGGACCGCGAGGACGAAGAGATCTTGACCACGGTCATCGTGCCATTCCATGGGCGCGGGTACGCCTATGAAAAGCAAAAACGCAAGATCGGGGATTACGCCACCGCGGCAGCCGCAGTCACGTTGACCAATGACCAGGGCATGTGTGTCGCGGCGTCGATCGCAATGACCAATCTCAGCGACACGCCGATCTGGTCCGAAGAGGCCGGTCAGGCGTTAGAGGGCACCGGCGTCGATGATGATGCCGTGAACGCGGCCGTAGAGGCCATGCTTGGCGATATCGATCCGCAAGAAGACAATCGCGGCCCGGTCGCATTCAAAAATCATGTGGCGGGGATCATCCTCAAGCGCGCGATCACGCGGGCCTGGGACCGTGCCGAAGGGAGGGCCTGAGGCTATGGGAAAGAAGATGCACATCACAATGACGGTCAATGGCAAGGAGGAAGAATTCCTGGCCGAGCCGCGCGAATTGCTGATCTACACGCTGCGTGAGCGGCTGAACTATACTGGCCCGCATATTGGATGCGAGACATCCCATTGCGGTGCCTGCACGGTCGAGGTGAATGGCAAATCGGTCAAGGCCTGCACGATGTTCGTGGCCCAAGCCGACGGCACCGATGTCACCACGATCGAAGGCATTGGCGGACCGGACGCATTGCACCCCTTGCAGGAAGCCTTTCGCGAACACCACGGGCTACAGTGCGGATACTGCACGCCGGGCATGATCACCCGGGCGCGCAAGCTGCTCGAAGAGAACCCGAACCCGTCCGAGGAGGAGATCCGCTTTGGCATGGCCGGCAATATCTGCCGCTGCACCGGGTACCAGAACATCGTAAAATCAATTCAAGCCGCCGCCACCCAGATTGAGGCAGCGAAGGAGGCTGCAGAATGAAAGACGAGGTAGAAAACCGCGAAGATCGCGTCGCCAACCTCAAGGGCATGGGCTGTTCGCGCAAACGCGTGGAGGATGCCCGCTTTACCCAAGGCAAAGGCAACTATGTCGATGATATCAAGCTCGACGGCATGCTGGCCGGCGATTTTGTTCGCTCCCCTTATGCCCACGCGCGGATCAAAGAGATTGATATCTCTGCCGCGATGGAGGTGCCCGGGGTTCTGGCTGTTCTGACGGCCAAAGAGCTCGAGCCTCTTGGCCTGCACTGGATGCCCACGCTCGCAGGCGACAAGCAAATGGTGCTGGCCGATGGCAAAGTCCTCTTCCAAGGCCAGGAAGTGGCGTTTGTCGTCGCAGAAGATCGCTTCGCTGCGGCCGATGGCGTGGAAGCTGTGGTCGTGGAGTACGAGGAACTTCCTGTTCTCGTAGACCCATTCAAGGCCTTGGAGTCAGATGTGGTTCTCCGCGAGGATCTGGCAGGCGAAGATGGCGCAATCCCCGATGGCGCGCACGGGCCACGCAAACATCACAATCACATCTTCACCTGGGAAGTGGGGGATCAAACCGCAACCGAGCAGGTGCTGGATGACGCGCCCGTCGTGGCCGAAGAGATGATGTATTATCATCGCACGCACCCCTGCCCGCTTGAGACCTGCGGCTGCGTGGCGTCGATGGACAAGGTGAACGGCAAGCTCACGCTTTACGGCACGTTCCAGGCGCCCCATGCGATCCGCACGGTCGTCTCGCTAATCTCCGGCATCGAAGAGCACAACATTCGCGTTGTTTCGCCCGATATCGGCGGTGGCTTTGGCAACAAGGTGGGTGCCTATCCGGGTTATGTCTGTTCTGTCGTGGCCTCCATCGTGACAGGCAAGCCGGTCAAGTGGATCGAAGACCGGATGGACAATCTGATGACCACGGCCTTCGCCCGGGACTATTGGATGAAGGGTAAGATCGCAGCCACCAAAGAGGGTAAGATCCTTGGCCTTTGGTGCCACACAACGGCCGACCACGGTGGGTTTGACGCTTGCGCCGACCCGACCAAGTTCCCGGCCGGATTCATGAACATCTGCACGGGCTCCTATGACATCCCGGTGGCCTATCTCGCCGTCGATGGCGTCTATACCAACAAGGCGCCGGGCGGTGTCAGTTACCGCTGTTCTTTCCGCGTGACAGAGGCCGTCTACTTCATCGAGCGGATGATCGAGGTTCTGGCGATTGAGTTGAACATGGACGCCGCCGAACTGCGCCGGATCAACTTCATCAAAAAAGAGCAGTTCCCCTATCAGTCCGCCTTGGGTTGGGAGTATGACAGCGGCGACTATCACACCGCCTGGGATAAGGCGCTTGCTGCGGTCGATTACGACGGTCTGCGCAAAGAGCAGGCCGAGCGGGTTGAGGCGTTCAAACGCGGCGAAACGCGGTCTCTCATGGGCGTGGGCCTCACGTTCTTTACGGAGATCGTCGGCGCAGGCCCGGTGAAGAATTGCGATATTCTGGGCCTCGGCATGTTCGACAGCTGCGAGATTCGCATCCACCCGACCGGATCGGCGATTGCCCGGCTTGGCACGATCAGCCAAGGTCAGGGTCATGCCACGACGTTTGCACAGATCCTGGCCTCGGAAATCGGCCTGCCGGCCGATAGCATCACCATCGAAGAAGGTGATACGGATACGGCGCCTTATGGTCTTGGCACCTATGGCTCCCGCTCTACACCAGTTGCGGGCGCGGCCACGGCCATGGCGGGGCGTAAGATCCGGGCAAAGGCGCAGATGATCGCGGCCTATCTGCTTGAGGTGC
>CAKZYL010000022.1 GCA_937884705.1 uncultured Roseovarius sp.
GAGGCATTGGCGGTAATTGTCAGCGTGCCAACAGGTTGTTCAACGCGCCGGTTGATGGCGGCAAGCCCTTCTTGCGCCGCTGATGTCATACGTTGGCTCGCAGCAAGCAAGTCACGGCCTGCATCAGTTAGCGACATGCGTCGGGTCGAGCGATAAAGAAGCGGCAAGCCAAGCTGGTCTTCCAGCTGGGTAATGTGGTGACTGATCACCGACGGAGAGAGGTTCAGCTTGCAAGCAGCGCCCCGAAAGGAACCTAACTCAGCGACCGATTGAAAAATCGCCATCGCGCGTAGTTGATCGATCATTGTTCGATCCTATCGAATTATAAAGCGAATAATACCCATCTTATCCCACAGTAGGTTTTGCGCAATCCTTGCTTCAGTCGCGAAAAAGCGACGGTTCAGACAGAAAAAGGAAGCAAGATCATGACCCTAATGGTTTCAATCGCACGCATCTCTCACAAACCAGACGCAGCAGAGCTTGAGGCATTTCACGCCGAGCATGACGCGCTGTTGGGCGCCTATGCAGGACCTGCCAAGATTTTGGATGACCCCAACGATCCCAACCAAATCGCCGTGGTCGTAGATGTGCACGACCTCGACGGCCTGAGAATGGCAACGCGTACGCCAGAGGGTGACGCAATGATGCGGAAATATGGTTTCCTCGAACAGCTTTCATATTTCCTCGAGGCCAAAGGGGTGCAGTCATGAGGTTTCTGAGTGGTCTATTTGACCGGAATGGTGAAACCCAAAGTCTGCCGAGTTCAGGGCCAAAACAGGACGACATGGTCCGCGCATGGACGCTACATCAACGGCATTCTCATTACTCCGGGCGTTCGCTGTTTTGGTGCTGACGAGTGCAAGGCAGTCGAACACTTGAGCTAGACGTGTTTCCGGGCGGCGCATGATGTTGCCGCCCCGATTTGCTTATCCACCGTGGCCACAAGTTGCGCCCAGTGCATAATCATTTTGGTCCTTACGGACACCACAATTGGAACGCTCACAAGGGACCAATCCAGCCAGCATCGCGGGCAAAGGCGGCTGCTTCACCACGAGAACTGACCTCTAGCTTGCCCAAAATCGCGGACACATGGTGATCGACAGTTTTGGGAGAGATAAAGAGCCGCTCGCCGATCTCGGCGTTTGAAAGGCCGTCATTCATCAACGTCAGAACATCCATTTGCCGTTTGGTCAGACCCGCTGGGTGCTCCCGCGTTGACTGGCGCGAATTGACGGGTTGATCGACCGTGAGGCCCCGCGCCTTGGCTTGCGCAAGCACCTGATCGCGAACCTTACCGGCGCCAAGCCTATCCAAGATCTCCAACGACCGCGCTACAGCGGGGTCAGGGCCATCCGCGAGGGCCAGCGCTTCATGGTAAGGATCTTCAGCCTTCTTCCAACCTTCAGCAGAACCTTCCCAATCGCCGGCCATGGCGGCCCGGTAGGGAGCATGCAAATCGGCGCTTTCCAAAACCGGGCGGGACGGCGTGAGACGGCGCTGCCAATCCCAAAGCTCCTCCACAAGCATCGGCTTAATGGGCTCAGCCAAAGCTGCATCCATGACCTTTTGTGCCGCGTCTGGATCGCTCAGGCCCAGCCAGGCCCTCTCTGCCACGAAAGCTGCGACGTCGCAGACGTGGCGGCGGTCTTCTTCCAGGCCCAATCTCTCGATGATGTCGGCCTCTTCATCCGCGCCATCGCTCTCACCCCGCCGGATTGATATCCGCGCCATTGCAAGGCGCAGCATGATCGCAGGGGAGGCTGACTCCAACGGGCGCGACAGTACATCTGCGGCTTCCTCAAGGGCTTCGTCCCAACGGCCTAAACGTTCCAGGTTATAGGCACGATAGCCTCGGTGGAATTCAATCTGTTCCGTCGTATCCGTCTCATAGGCCGTAGAAATAGCCTTTTCGCACAGATCCAGCGCGTCCTGAAAGCGCAAGCCATACCAGTTTACGACGCCACCATTTGCATAGCAGCGTACCAGGTTCACTGGACTTTGCGCGTTTTGGGCGGCCTTGATGCTGTCTTCATACATCTTGTTCATCCTCGCACTATCAAAGAGCGAGGTGAGAGACATCGTGCTGAGCGCGTGACTGATGATGTCCGTTCGGCCCAAACGACGTGCCATGTCTTCAGCCTGACTGGCCAGATCGTGAGCCATTTCCATATCATAGTCTGACATCGCGACTTGGGCGCGGCTGGCGAGCGCCATGGCCAGATCTTCTGTCTCCTTCCCCTTCAGCACATCGAGGGACGCGTCACCCAAGCGACGACTTTGGAGCTTGCAGCCAGCCGCCCATTGTGCCCGCGACAGGCGCTGGAGGATGCGGCCCTGCAGCGCGGTGTTTTCCGGCACAATTGTAAGCGCCCTTTCAAGCAAATTCACGGCCTCCCCAAGTCGTCCTACAAAGCGGCAGGCTTCTCCCGCATCAAAAAGCAGTGCGGCAAAGGCGGGTTTGTTTTCTTCGTCGGCAAGCTCAACGGCGATGGTGAAGTAATCAGCAGCCTGCTGGTTCGCGCCTGCGGCGAAGGCCTCGCGCGCCGCAAGCGGCGCCAGGTGTGCTATCTGATCCGTGTCCGCTGCTTGCCGCGCGTGGTGAAGCTGGCGTGCGGTAGAGGCGGAGCCTAACGCCTGCAATGCCTCCAAAAGCGTGGTGTTAAGCCGCATGCGACGCCCCGTTCGCAAAGATGTTTCTACTGCTTGGCGGGCTATCTCATGGCGGAAGGCGAGATACGTGCCGGTATCTTCCATCAAACCAGCCTCAATTGCCGCATCAAAAGCGCTTTCATCGACACCCGAAACGCGCAGCGCCAAATCCCACTCTGCTCGTCGGGGAAAGATCGACACCGCTTCCAGAGCCGACCGAACATCGGGGGAGGCAGATGCAATCCGGCTCAGTACTGTGTCCTGCACACTCCGCAGCGCTTCGCTTTCTGAGCCGCGCAACATCTCTGAGACGTAGAACGCATTCCCACCGGTCCGCTGATGCACCTCTTCGGGTGACAACGCGTGCCCAACTGCAAGCTGTGTCACCGCTTCAAGCGAAAGTGGTTCCAGCACTAGGCGGGTAAAATCAGAGGGCGAGACGCCCCCTATCGCGCGCCGGACCTGCGGGCGCCCCTCCGCCTCATCATCGCGTGCTGTGATGAGCAATAAGATCCCGTGGCGCTTGATCCGGCGGCTGACAAAGCGCAAGAAATCAAGCGTTGCCTCATCGGCCCAATGCAGATCCTCCAAAAGAAGCAGCGTCAGCCCGTCGGAGTTCGTGATCGCGTCCAAAAGGTGAAGGAAGACGGCAAGACGATCCTTTTCTTGCGTCAGCAATGCATCAAGATCGACGCCCGCATCAAAAGCCAGATCACGCAAGGGGCCCAAAGGCTCCGGGATCGACAGATCTTCGCAAGCAGCGCGTAGGACTGTAGCCGCCGCCATTTGTGCCTCAAATGCGCGCAAAAGCGTGGTTTTACCCGCGCCTGCTTCGCCCAGTAGATAGACAGTATGCCCCATCCCACCCCGCGCATCATCAGCATGGGTGGTCAGCGACAAGATCGCATCTGTGCGTTCAAGCAATGGCTGGC
>CAKZYL010000023.1 GCA_937884705.1 uncultured Roseovarius sp.
TGCAAAACAGACAGAGTTCACCCAGATGGCACTTTTTCAACAAATTGCCTCGTTTTCGAACCCTCAGCCCGTCTACGCCTGCCTCATGGCCAAAGATGAATGCTCAGCCGGTCAAAAACGCCTTGGGCAAAAAAGTAGCGCCGCCCAACCAGGACGGCGCCAACTCCGCGCTCATCTGCGCTGTATGATGGTCGCTATGGACTGACGCGAAAAGCCAACCCAAATCGCCGATCAAAACCAGCCAAGACCATGTGTGGACCGGTCCTTATTGTTCCCTATCCCGACCAAGCGCCTTGAGAACGCGATCCAGCTTTTGGCCCTGTTTGCTAGACGGCACGGGCGCCCGTTTGACCAAATCGTAGTAGCCTTCCGGATCATAGATCTGCACGTTCAGCCGCAGATCCTCGGCGGTCAGCTCTCCGATGGTTTCCAAAACCGCGTAGGCCGCGATGAAGAGATCAGACTCAGCATCAATCGCATTGGCTTGCGCGTCCAGAAGATCCTGTTCAGAGTCCAGAACATCAAGTGTCGTACGCGCGCCCAACTGGGCTTCTTCGCGCAGACCGTTAAAGGCCACGCGGGCGGCACGGACCTCTTCCCGACCGGCTGTCAGGCTGGCTCGCGCAGCGAGAAGGACGGCATAGGCGTTGCCCACGTCCTGCATCACCTCATGGCGCACCTCATGTAGGTTGCCGCGCAGGGCATCTCGCTGGGCCATGGCCTGACGCACGGCAGATGACAGCAAACCGCCCTGATAGATTGGGCCATCTATTGACAAGCCAAAGGTGCCCGTCCGATCAAAATCGCCTCTGCCGATCTCATTGGTGGTGCCAATTGTGCCAAACAGGCTCACAGTAGGTTTCATCGCCGCTTCCGCCGCTTTGACGGTCAATTCAGCAGAGGCAACCTCAAACCGCGCTTCAATGATGTCAGGATGCTTGCGCACCGCAATCGATTTTGCGCCTTCGATGTCGCCTGACAAGCGCGGCAAGGCGCCCGGGGGTTGCAGATTGCCCGGCTTGCGCCCAACTGCGGCCCGGAACTCTTCGATAGACTGTGTTAAGTCACCCCGCGCCCCGGCCAGACCGGCCTGCGCAGAGGCAACTGCCGCTTCGGCAAGGGCCACGTCAGTCCGTGTCACTTCTCCCACTTCAAAGCGATCTTGTGCGGCACGCAGTTCCTCGCGCAGGAGGCCGAGGTTGCTTTGCCGTACGGTGACAAGCTCTCCGTTGCGTCTGACATCCACATAGGCGGCCACAGCGCGCAACAGGACCAGTTGCTCAACACTGCGCAGAGTTTGGCGCGTGGCCAGAACGCTTTCCTTCGCAGCGGCGATCTGGAACTGGGTGAGCCCAAAATCATAGAGCAGCAAGTCCAGCGATATCCCGGTCACGAAATCCGTGTCCGACACACCCCGAGTTACGCCGTTAACTCGGCGCAGGCCAAAATCGCGGCGGATATCCGCGCTCCAGTTGATGATCGGGCGCAGCTGCGACACGGCCTGTGCCACATCCTCATCCGCAGCGCGCAACAGAGCGCGGTTTTGGTCAAGAAGACCGGAATGTTCATAGGCATCTGCCAGCGTCTGCGCCAACGTCTCCGCGAAGGCGGGTCGCGGCAAAGACAGTGCGCCCACCGCGAGAATCGTCCCGATTGCCAATGCACTGCGTCGCATCCAGCCTCGGGGATATGAAAAACCGTCTATGCAGTTATGGGCCATATTGCCCTCCTTCTGGTGCCGTTCGTGCAATACGAATCGGCAAGATGTTACAGTATTCACGCGAACTTACGTCGCTTCCTTATCCCACCCACCTCATGTGAGGCCAAGTGATAGTTTCGCACCGATCAAATGAAATTTGGAAGTCACAAAATGGAAAACCACCAAGATGCGCGGCGAAGTGCGGCCAAGAAGCCGCAATACAATGGCACAAAGACACGCCAGATAGTCACAGTGGCTGTGAAAAAGCAGTTTCTGCGCATCCGATCAGGCAGGCTGGGGCATTTTTTTGAATCCTAGTTTGCATAAGGATCTCAGCGCAACGCCTTTGATTCGTTGGATTAATATATGAGATCGCTCAACCGCCCCGATGTTTGAAACTGTCTCGACGGAAGGAATAGAGCGCTGCGGGGTCGACCAAGACGTCGATCACGGCGGGCTTTCCGCAGTCGAGCGCCGCTTCGATGGCTTCGGCCACCTGCGACAGCGTGTCCGCCCGATACCCCTTCGCGCCATAGAGATCTGCCAGCTTGTCAAACGGCGGAGAGGAAACAGTCGCACCAATATAGCGCCCATTGAAGAAATCCCGCTGGTAGGCCTTCTCTGCCCCCCAACACCCGTTATTCATAACAATTGTGACCGTGTTGATGCCGCAATCCACCGCCGTCGACAGCTCAGACGTGGTCATTCCAAACCCGCCATCGCCCATGAGCGAGATGACAGGGCGCTCCGGCATGGCGAGCTTCACGCCCAGACCGGCAGCAAAAGAAAACCCCACCAGCCCGAAGTCCAGCGGCGTAAACAGGCTCTTGGGCTGCCAATAATTCAGCTTGTCCGTGGCCTGCAGGCAAAGCGTGCCCGCATCCATCGTGTAGGCCGCCGCCTTCGGGCAGACATCGCGCAGCGCCTTGAACAAGCCAGAGGGCTGGATGATGGTGTTCTCCACATCCGCCTCCGCATCGCGCCTTTGCAAGAACGCCCGCCGCTCGGTTTTGTAACTTTCAGTCCAGGCTCGGGCCTTGGCCCTGTCTTGTTGTGTCTCCACCTCACGTTGCAGCTGAAGGGCCACGGTTGGGGCGTCCCCCCATATCCCCAAGGTCACAGGAAAATATCGCCCAATCGAAGCTGGCTCCTGTTCTACGTGGATAATTGCGGCGTTTTGGTTGATATTTTCATAGCTGTAAAATGTGGCATTGAACCCGATCCTCGTGCCCAGGGCGAGGATCACATCCGCCTCTTTCACCAACCGTGACGCCACCTCATTGCCCCGCGGCCCCATCTGTCCGGCGTTGAGAGGATGGCCAAACGGGATCGCATCGCCATGTCCCGGGGAGGAGACGAGCGGCGCATTGACCGCCTCAGCCAGCGCAATGGCCTCAGCCGCCGCGCCGGTATTCTTGATGCCGGCCCCCACCATGATGACAGGGCGTTCGGCCCCCACCAAAAGTCTGGCCGCCTCGGCGATCATCTCATCCGGGGCCGCGATCGGCCCAACCGGCCGGTACGCGTTGGGCGATGGCATCTCATCAAACACCGCCTGCCCCGCCAACACGTCGCGCGGCAGGTTGAGATGCACCGGTCCCTTGCGCGGCGCATTGGCCACCCGAAACGCCTCGCGCACCAATTCCGGCACGCGGTCGGTGGAAGGCACGGTCCAGGTTTTCTTGGTGATCGGCGTCAGCAGCGCCTGCTGGTCCACCTCTTGAAACGCATCGCGATAGACATGCCCCGTGGCCAGCGCCCCCCCGAGCGACACAAGGGGGCTATAGGCTGCCTTGGCCTGCGCCAGCCCGGTCACAAGGTTGGTCACCCCCGGCCCGTTCTGCCCGGCGAGTACGACACCCGTTTCCCCCGACGCACGGGCATACCCATCGGCCATATGGGTGCCGGTGCGTTCGTCATGCACCCCGATAAACGTGATGTCCTGCGCATCGTAAAGCGCATCAAACATCTCCATCGTGGCCGACCCGATGAGGCCAAACACGTATTTAGTCTTCTCCGCTCTGAGCGCCTCTATGGCGGCCTGTCCACCAGACATCTGCGTCATGTGTTGTCCTTTGAGTTAGCCATTGAGCACCCGGTCCAGAAACCCATGAACCGGGCGCGCGAAAAGATCAGGCTGCTCGATCAGCCCCAGATGTTGCAGCTCAGGCACGATGATGGTCTCCGCGCCGGGCGTCTCGGCGGCGATGGCATGGCTCATCGCTGGGGTTGAGCCGGTGTCATGCGCGCAGGTCATCACTAGCATGGGCTTTAAGATCGCGGGCGACGGCGCGATCAATTCGGTCACCCCTGTCGCCAGCACCTGTCTGTGCGCCGCATAATTTGCCGGGTTATTGGCCAGAACCACATCCCTGACGGCAGCCACCTGACCCGCCCGGGTGGTGCGAAATGCCTCCGTGAACCACCGCGCGAGCGTGACATCGATCCCGGCTTCAGGCCCGCCCGCAGCCGTCGTACGCGCACGCTCTTCCACAAGCCGCTGCTGATCTTCGCCCCGATCATGCGGAGAGTTCAGGATCACCAAAGCAGAGACCCGTTCAGGGTGATCAATGGCGCAACGCCGGTTGATCATGCCCCCAAGCGAAAACCCGACAAGCGCTGCCGTCTCAATCTCCAACTCATTGAGAAGGTTGATCAATTGATCGCTCAAAGCGGTCAGATCCACAGGCATTTGCGGCGCCCGTGTCTCGCCATGCCCTAGCAAATCGTATGACAGAACCCGGAAATCCGCCGCCAGCAAAGGCGCAATCTCTCCCCAGGTGCTGCCGCGCGTCAGGCCAAGCCCGTGGATCAACACCACAACCGGCGCCCCCTCGCGCCCAATCAGATCATAGGCCGTGCCCGCGTCCGAGATCGCCATCACCGCGCCACGAACTGGCTGCCCAGCGGCTCGGATGAGGTGTTCATCCAGACCGTCTTGGGCCGGGTGTAGTCATAGACCGCCTGAAACCCGCTTTCGCGGCCATAACCGGAGGTTTTCATCCCCCCGAACGGCGCAATCGGAGACACCGCGCGATAGGTGTTCACCCAGACAATGCCCGCTCGCACGGCCCTGATCATCCGCAAGGCGCGCGCGCTGTCGCGGGTGAAAATGCCCGCCGCCAACCCATGGACCGTATCATTGGCCAACGCCAAAGCCTCCTCCTCCGTCCTGAACCGCAGGACGCTCAGAACAGGACCGAAGAGCTCAGTATCCACAATGCGCAAATCCGGGCTTGGGCACTCCACGATGGTGGGCTGAAAATACATGTCGGAGCCTGCCTCAGCCCGCTGGCCGCCGCAGACAATCCGCCCGCCCTCCTCGACCGCGCGGGCAATCTCGCGTTCGATCGTCTCGAGCTGGCCATAGGTGCAAAGCGGGCCGATCTCGGTGTCCTCGGCCATCGGATCCCCGATCCTGGCCGCATGCGCGATCCCCGCCAACCGCTCAAGGACATTATCCGCCACATCCTCATGCACGATAAGGCGCGATCCAGCGACACAGCTTTGCCCGGCGGCAGCAAAAATGCCCGAGACCGCCCCGTTGACCGCACTATCCAGATCCGCATCCTCAAACACGATAAAGGGCGATTTCCCGCCCAGCTCAAGGCTCACCTCCGCCAGGTTTTGCCGCGTGTTGCCAATCACATGACGCGCCGAATCTGGCCCTCCGGTGAACGACACCCGCGCCACCAAAGGATGCGATGTCAGCACCTGACCGCAAGGATCACCGTGCCCTGTGACGATGTTCACAACCCCGTCAGGGATCCCTGCCTCCGCGATCAGCTCCCCGAACTCCAGCATCGGCGCAGAGGCGTGTTCGGAGGCTTTCAAAACCACTGTATTGCCCGCCGCCAGCGCAGGCCCGATCTTCACCGCCGAGAGAAAAAGCTGGCTGTTCCACGGCACCACAGCGGCGATCACGCCCAACGGCTCGCGATTGGTGAAAACGAACATGTCGGGCTTGTCGATGGGCAGCGTCTCACCATGGATCTTGTCGGCTGCCCCGGCGAAGAAATGATAGAACTCGCTGATGTATTTCGCCTGCCAGCGGGTTTCCTTGAACATCTTGCCGGTATCGTGCGTCTCCGTCTCGCCCAAGGCCTCGGAGTGCTCCGCCAATAGATCCGCCAAACGTCGCAGGCAATGGCCCCGCACCGTTGCTGTCATCTGCGACCAAGGCCCCTCATAGCAGGCGCGGTAGGCCGCGCGCACGGCCCGGTCCACATCCTCGGCGCTCGCCTCCGGGATCTCGGCCCAAGCCTCGCCCGTGGCAGGGTTCAGGCTGGGGAACGTCTCTGCGGCGGACGCGGCAACCCAATCCCCGTCAATCAGCATCTTATAGGTGGTCATGGTCGTCTTTCCTGCCGCCCCTTTTTGCGCGTCAGGCAAATTCTGTCACAGAAAGTCACTTCAGGATAACGAATAATTTCGCTCCAAAAATGCGGAAAATTCGAATTTTAAACCCGTCAGCCGCCATCCACCTGCATCAGAACATCCACCGCCAAAACACCGTTTTCATAGACAAAAAGCGGGTTGATTTCAACTTCAACAAGGCTCTTCCGATGCGCCACCGCATAATTGGCCAGCCCCTCCAGCGCGGCTACGATCGCAGCCTTATCCGCCGCAGCTCCTCCACGATACCCGTCAAGAAGTCTGGCCACCTTGAGGCTCTCGAGCGCGGCGGCAATCTCTGCCCGCGTGCTCGGCAAAAGCAGCGTGACCGTATCGCCCAGAAGCTCCACCAGGGTTCCGCCACTGCCCAGTATCATCGCCGGCCCGAACTGGGCGTCCCGCCGAATGCCGACGACCAGCTCGGCAAGCGGCGCCAGCGCCATGGGCTCCACCAAGAAGAGATCCGTCACAGCCCGCTCCGAATACCGCGCCACAGCCGCGCGCATATCCGTGGCCGCGCGCTTTAGGGCCTCCGCGCTCTCAATTCCCAGCGCGACCGCGCCCGCATCCGTTTTGTGCGCAAGCTCCGGCCCCATCATCTTGAGCGCTACGGGATAGGATATCTCACCGCCGACCTGCCCCAGCATGTCACCGCTCACCTGACGCCCCGACGGCACGGGGAACCCCGCATCAGCCAGCAGCTCCTTGCCCTCCGCTTCGCTCAAAAGCCGTGTCTTTCCAATAGGTTTTCCTGCCACCATCGGTTCCGGCAGATCGCCGAGGACACGCGCCTGCGCCCCGCGCCACCACACAGCATCACGGATCGCATTCAACGTGTCATGAATGCCCTGCATCGGCGCGATCCCCCGCGCCACAAATGCCTCACGCACATGTGCGCCCATATTTTCAGGGATGGTCGCGCAGATGGCCGCCGGCAGCCCCGCCGCGATGGCCGCATCCGCAAAGGCATGGCCGTCAATCAAATAGGGTTCTTCTGCCTCACGCAGCTCGGGCGCTGGATAATCCTGCACCAACAC
>CAKZYL010000024.1 GCA_937884705.1 uncultured Roseovarius sp.
TGCCTGAGAAGGCACGTGCCAGAGACAACCGTCTCTGTTGACCAAGCGAGAGCTGTAATGGAAAGACATCTTCCTTGTATTCCAACCCGACGCGAGACAGCATCGACGCGGCCTGCGAGGTGCTGAGCGTCGGGTGCACAAGCTTGAGGTTGTCCAACGCTGTGCGCCACGGCAACAGAGTTGGTTCTTGAAACACCATGGCCAGGCTGTCGGGGCGCGTGATCTGACCTTCGAAGTCTTGATCCAACCCCGCGACGATCCGCAATAGGGTCGATTTGCCGATGCCGGATGGCCCGGTGAGCGCAACCCGCTCTCCGGCCTGGATCTCCAGATGAATCCTCCCCAACACTTTGAGAGCTCCGAAGGATTTGCCTTCAACCCTAATCTGGATCATGCGGTGCGCCAGCGATTGGTTTTGCGTTCCCATGGCTGCAAAACGACCCATTCGACCAAAAGCATGACAGCGATGAATGACAACGAGTAAACCAGCACCATCCCCACATCGAAAAGCTGAAAATAGAGGTGAATTTGGAAGCCAATGCCGGACGAGCGCCCCAGAAACTCGACCACGAGGACGATTTTCCAGATGATCGCAACGCCTGAACGCGCGGCGGCGGCAATGAACGGGGCTAGCTGGGGCAAGATGACATGCCGAAGCCGCGCGACCGTGCCCATGCGATAGACGTGCGCCATCGCGTCCAACTTTGGGTCAAGGGCACGCGCACCTTCGCGGATGACCGTGGCTACATTTGGCACTTTGTTCAGGGTGACCGCAATGATGGCTGCAGCTTCTGTCAGGCCGATCCAAAGATAGCACAGCACGATGACAACGAGGGCCGGAAGGTTGAGGAACACGACAAGCCAGGGATCCAGCCAGCGGTTGATCCCTCGATGCCTGCCCATCACAAATCCAAGTATCACGCCGAAGGCCATGGCCAAGCCAAAGGCCCAGAGCACTCGAAAAATGGTTGTGCTTAGATGGCGGGCAAGTTCGCCGCTTGCTGCTTCCTCAGCAAAACGCGGAACGAGGCCCCAGGGCGTGGGCAAAACTTGCGGGTCTTGCGTCAGCAGGGCCGCAACCGACCACAGCAGCATGAGCGCCAATAAAGACAAAAACGGCGCGAGACGGGCGTCCATGCCGCACTATTCCACGGTCGCAAATAGCCCCGTAGGGACTTGCGTCGCGCCGCCCACCAAGGCCGTGCCGCCGAGCTCTGCCATCAGTTCCAACAGCTTTTGCGCTTCACGTTCATTGACCGGGCCCGGGGCAGGAATTCCGGCCAGCCAATCGGCGCGCAGCTGCTCAAACTGGGCGTTGTTTTCGGCATTGACCAAAGGTTTGATCGCTTGCCAGGCCTCATCAGAGCTTTGCAACACCTGCTTTGCATCGCGACTGGCCGCGTAGAACGCGGTCAGCATCTCAGGGTGTTTTTGAACAGTCGATGACTTTGCATAGTAGCCAAGGAGCGGCAAATTCTCATCCAGGCCGAGGGTAGTGACCGCCTCTTGCACCGAAACCAACTCCCGCATGCCCGCAGCTTTCATCTTTGACAGAAAGTGCCAGTAATTCACCGTGCCGGAATATCCTTCGTTCAGCCCAGATTTAAAAATCAGCGGTGGCGCGCCAAAGACCTGCTCTGTCTGCGCTTTCAAATCCATACCGTATTCTGCCTGCGCATAGGCCTGCAGGATCAGCCAGGATTTATCCAGGGGTCCGCCCGCGATGCCAATCTTGCCGCCCGCGAGATCGGCCAAAGTCTTTGCCGGGCTGTCTTGAGGGACGACCACGCCTCCGACCGCTTTGGAATAGGGAATGAAGCGGTGGTCCTTGCCAGCAACCATCTGCCGGGCGAGCCATATCCAATCCGACACCGCGATGTCCGCCTGATCACCTTCCACGGCGAGACGGGTCGCGTTGTTGTCCGCATATGGTTTGACCTCCAGGCGAAAGCCGTGCTTTTCATCCAACCCGTTGGCCTTGATCGTCTCCAACTCCCAGTTGACCGTCCCGATTTTAAGGACAGCCACCCTGATGATCAGGCGGTCGTCTGCGTTGGCGGCAACCGCGATGCAAGAGACGATGAGCAGCGAGAGGACCACGTATGCCGTTCGGGTGAAGACATACATTTTTCTCATCACCAGGCGCACCCGTTAGTCATCAACCGGGCCGTCATAACTCATGACCATCACCTTGAAGCGCTCGTCCAATTTGATGTCATATTGGCCAGCCTCACACACAGCATCATCCAGCTCAAAAAGCGTGTCGCTTTCCTTCTCAACCTCATCCGGGACATCACAGTTGAATTTGGCGATCTCGGCTGCGATTTTGGCAACCTCGTCATCGCTTGCCAATTCTTCGCCGTGATCATCCGACCAAACCGGACCAGCGACCAGTGCAGCGGCAAAGACGTAGCATAGATAGCGCATGAAAAAGTCCTTTCTATTTGTCTAGAGTGGCTGACTTTATTCGGCGCGACGGCCCACCTCATTCAGGTCTTTGTCGAGTTCAATGTCGAACTGATTGCCGCCTTTGCAGATCACGTCATCAAGCTCGTACCCATCATCTTCCACTTCGATATCGTCCGGGTCCATCTGGCATTCGACCGACGCAAGATAGGCTTCGATTTTTTCGACGGTTTCGGCGTCAACTTCTTCCGCAGCGTAAGCTGGAACGGCCACAAGCGCGGCAATCAGAAAGGAAAAGGTCCGTTTCATGGGTGTGTATCCTCTTGTTATTGAATGCTGATGTTGACGCGCTGCGATTCACCCGATGACCCGGGGATGCGCAGAACATGGGTGCCGGGTTTGATCGCGATGAACGACAATTCGGCCACGCCGGCCTTGTCAAACTCGATGGAATCAATCGCCATAGGGCGGATTTCGATCTTGTTGATCACGATCTCATTCATCCAGATGGCGCGGAAAAAATCCGGCCCGCTGACAGCCAGTTCAGCAGAGCCATCTGCCGTGATCTGCAGCTTGTAATAGGCCCCCGATTGCAAGACCACATCTTCGCCCAGCGGTTGACCGGAGGCGAGGGTCAATTCGATCGTGTCACCCCGATTGCATTTCGCAAGCAGCCCGGCAAAGCCCAGGTCATCACACAGAGGTGCCGCAGCGAGCGGTCCTCCGAAACAGGCCAAGACGGCTGCGATCAGTCGTTTTTTCATAGAGCTAAGCCCTCCTACTTTCGGTCAGTCGATTGTCACTACGCCCCATGGCTGCTCACCCACTTGCACGGATCGCACGGCCTCTTCTTTGGCGACGTCAATCACGGTAATGTCGTTGGAATTTCCATTGGTGGTGAGAAGGTATTTTTCGTCCGGCGTGAAATCGAGCTGCCAGACGCGTTGCCCGACCAGGATGTAATCGAGCACATCAAGACTTTGCGCATCGACCACCGCCACGCGATTGGCCGGGCCGAGCGCCACGAAGAGCCGCTTGCCATCAGATGTCACCTTGGCACCAACGGGCTGTAGCCATTCCGGCTGCACACCTGGGACTTCGAAGCTGATTTTGCCCACGACGGTCGGCGCGCCATCTTCGGCGATGTCCATCACGGACACTGTGCCACCGATTTCCGAGGTCACGAAAAGACGACTGCCATCAGCGGTGTACTGGGCATATCGGGGGCGCTGATCCACCAGCACGTTGTGGTAGATCTTGTAATCTTCCGTCGAAATGAAATGCGCCATGTTTGTCGTCTCGGATGTGTTGACGACCCATTTTGCATCCGGGCTCATGCCCATGCCCTCTGGCTCAACGCCGACGGGCACCTCGGCCAAAACGGTGCGGGTTTCGGTGTCAGTGACGGTGACCAGATTGTCATCTTCATTGGCGATATAGAGCCGCTTTCCTGATGGCTCGATGATGAACAATTCCGGGTCCGGACCAGACGGCAAGCTGGGCAATTCTTCATAGGTGTTGGCATCAAACACCCGCACCAGATTGTCATCAGATGCGCAGACATAGATCTTGCTGCCATCCGGGCTAACGGTGATCCCACGCGGGCGGTTGCCGGCAAAAAACTCGTTCTCCACCTCCCAAGTTTCAGTGTTGACCACGGTAATCGTGTTGCCGCGCTCATTTGAGATGAACGCCTTTCCAGCCAATGCCGGAGAGGCCAGCAAAGCGGTGATCGACGCGGCGATGAATAATGATTTCATGGAAGTCTCCATCAATTGAAGGCCGTGCAGTTGGTTTCCGGTTCGTCCAATCCCAGCGTGTCGAGCGGTGAGTTTTGGTGCAGAAAACCTTCCTGGGGGCTGACGCTGACGGTGATTGCACCGTCATAGAGCAGGATCGGTTGGCGCAATTGGCCATTCCATTTGCGAAAGGTGACCTTTTGGCCTTTGAACGCCGCAAGCTCAAATGCATCGGACAATGCGTAGTCTCTCACGCCCTGGGCTTCGGCCGTGTTTGCGCGTGTAACGGCCTCGCCAATCACCCTTAGGGCAAGCCAGACATTGTAGTCTTCCGGGCGAACACGGCGCCCGGTTGCCTCTTCGAACCGGGTTTGAAACTGCGTCGCGCCCCAGGCTTCATGCGCACCATGCATGCTGATCGGGCGCAGCCCAGCCGAGCCCATGACCGGGCGCGGCGTCCAAAGATGATAGGTGAGGTAGCGGCCAAAATAATCCGTGTCATCGGCCGCGATCACAACGTCATGATCATCTGCGTCCTGCGTAAAGACGGGCAGCTGCCTTTGGACCAGGACATGGCCGGAATCTGTGCGCCGCGAACCGCCTGTGTCTTCGAACGTCCGATCCACAGTGATATCCGCCCCGAACTTCACCGCTGCGCGCCGATACGCGTCTGCCAAGGCTTCGTCCTGCGGGTTGGATCCCGCGACGAGGAACCAATCTGTCCATTTTTTCCAGACAGCGAACTGCGCCACCGCATCGGCCGTCATCGCGTGGGATGGGACCGTGTGCAGAAGATTGCCGCGACATTCCGTGTCGCGCACATCAACATCCGCGGTGCCCGCGTTGAACACCAGCGCACTGCTCTCCTGAGCCTTGTCGGTCAGCCGCAACAGATCATCGCGGTCGGCCAGGATGATAATCAAGCTGACACCGTCGGACAGAATGGCGTCCAACGCTGCGTCGGCCTCTTCCGGTGTCGTTGTGACGTGTCGTGTTTCATAGGTGTGGCCGAGAAAACTACCGGTTGTTCCGTTGTCTTCGTCGCCCAGAACCGCCCCGGCAAATCCCAGATCGTCGGGTCGAAGATCGTATCGACTGATTGGCAGGACCGATTGGTAATCAACACGAATGACGGCGGCGCGCACATCAATGGCAGCGGCATACCCTGTCGTCAGCATCAAAAAGAGGGCCGCCAAAAGCGGGCTTACCCTGAATTGCACCTTATCCTCCCAGTTCTGCGGTCAACGCAGAAGATCCGCCTTAGTATCTGGCTTCATTCAGAAAAATGGGAACCGATACTTTTGGTGGTGTTGTGCATATCAGCCTATCAGCTTCAAACTGTTGCTCGACTCTTATTTTTTAAGAAAGGCCGTCATCCATCGCATCTGCCCCCGTGATCGTAGGTTCAGCAGAGGACTCGACCGGCAAGACATGAGTGGCACGCTCAGAAACGGAGGAAAAATGAAAAGACGTTTGTTCCTGGCAGCGGCAGCTTGCACGCTTATGCCGTCAATTGCGCTGGCACACGGACCAACGCGCCAAAAGATCACCGTCACCGCAGAGGTTGCCGCCGACCCGACCGAGGTTTGGAGCGTCGTTGGAGGGTTTCAAGACATGTCATGGCACCCGGCCGTTTTTGCCACGAAAGGCGAGGGCGGAAATGAGATTGACGCGACACGAGTTCTGGTTGTGGGCGAAGAGGGCGGGCCGACAATTGACGAGATCCTCTACAAGTATAGCGACGAAAAAATGAGCTATTCGTACCGGATCACCGCGGTTGAGGTCGACGTGTTGCCCGTGACAAACTACTCGTCACATTTGACCGTAAAGCCGCGTGATGGAGGTGGGTCCATCATCGAATGGCGCGGGGCCTTTTATCGGGGATATCCTAACAATGATCCGCCCGAGGACTTGAACGATGAGGCCGCCATCAAAGCAGTGACGGGGGTTTATGAGCTTGGGCTTGATGCGCTTGTGGAACGATTTGGTGCGCCAGGTTCTTAGGGGTCTGGCACTGCTGATATGCACCCCCGCTGCGGCCGATGTGGCGTACATCACCTGCCAGACAGGGGATGCATTAAACGTGATAGATCTGGGCCGCAGTGCAGACGTGACCACTTGGGACGTTCCGGGCAAACCTGCGGGCGTCGCGACCGGGTCCAATTATGTGCTGACCGTTTCCGCTGACAGCAAGGTGATCCGCAAACTTGATGCGGCAACCGGCGCGGTATTGGTCCAAACCAAGCTTGACGGCGGACCGATTGGTGTTTCTTTGGATGGCCAACGCCAACGGGTCTATGTCTCCGATTGGTACAACGCCCGAATTTGGGTGCTGGATTTAGACACGCTCAGCACAATTTCGATCCTGACAACAGGGGAGGCACCGGCAGGCTTGAGCCTGTCAGAGGATGGGCGGTGGCTGGCCTCTGCGGACAAGGAGGCGAACCAAGTCACGCTCTTTGACGCGCAATCCCTGACCAAGATCCATCAGGTGGCTGTCGGTACGCGTCCCTTTGGCCTGAATTTTGCCCCCGATGGGCGTCTCTTCGTCGGCAATGTCGGCTCAGATGATCTCACGGTTGTTGATCCAGACCTCGGCCGCGCTGTCGCGACCGTACCCGTGGGACAAAAGCCCTATGGTGTCAGCTTTGCCAAAGGGCGGGCTTTTGTGACCAACCAGTATGAAAACACCGTCAGCGTGATTGACACGGACAGTTTGCAGCATGTGCAGACGATTGACGTCGGTGAGTATCCCGAGGGTGTCGATACGGTGGCGGATGGTACAAAGGTCGTTTTGGCCAACTGGTTTGACAACACCATCAGCATTATCGACGCAAACACACTTTCTGTGATAGAAACACTGCCAACATGTGATGGGCCACGCGCATTTGGCCGCTTCCTGGTAAAAGGAGCCGTGCAATGAAAACCCTGACCAGCCTTGCCATCATTATGGTGTCATTGATTGGCTTGCCAGCCTTCGCCGCAGATGACAGTTGGGACAGCATAAGGGCCGATTTATACGGTACGCGGGCTGTTCAGGACGGCAGCAATGTGATCGCGATCGACGCGCCCTATCGCAGCCCCAACGACGCGCGGACCGATTTGGCCGCACAGGTCGTGGCGCCGGCTGGGCTCAAGATTGCACGTGTCACGCTGGTTCTTGACGAAAACCCGATGCCGGTTTCTGCGGTGTTTGAGCTTGATGTCCCGCAAACAAGTTTCTTTTTCGATGTAACGATGCGAGTCAATGGCCCCACGCCTTTGCACGTTGTTGCGGAAACAGCTGATGGTCAGTTGTTCGTTGCGGAAACATTTGTCAAAACCTCAGGCTCAGGCGCGTGTGCCGCTCCTCCTGGCACGGATCCGAAACTGGCGCTTGCGACGCTTGGACAGATGCATTTGGCGATGAGCGATGCGTTGCCCGGTGTGAGCATTGGACGTGTGTCGAGCCTCAACACCCGGTTAAGCCGCATGGATTTGGATATTTCGCACCCGTCGCATTCTGGGATGCAGATGGATCAGATTTCCATGCTGTTCATTCCGATGCGCTATGTCGAAACCGTCAAAATTGATCTGGATGGCGCCGGATATGTAAGCTTGACCGGCTCAATTTCTCTCTCTGAGAACCCGCAGCTCGGGCTGTCTGTTCCTGGCGATACCAGCCGTGTTTCTGTCACTATGACGGACACGGACGGCACAGTGAGCAAGGTCACACGGCAGTTCGGTGGGTTTTAGGCCAGCTGGACTTGCACACAGGCAATTGGGTGGCAATGCGGCGAGCCGTTAGTCGCCCGCCTGCGGTTGCCCATCCATCGGGTGTATCTGCTCCAAAGGGTAGTCCAGAAAGGCCCAGCCGTCCGTGCCGTCCGGGAACCAATAAACATCTTCATATCCCCACTCGATCGCGCGTTTCGCTGCATTCCAGCTCATCCAGCAGTCTTCAAGACAAAACAAAACAACAGGTTGTGCCCGGTCACCCCCAGTGACGCGTTCCAACCCGCTGCGGAAGTAATCAGCGGTGACATCCGCGATCGCGCCATATCCTACATTGGGTAACCAGATCGCCCCTGGGATCGAATGCCTCGGTTTCTCCCGCCATATTGTGCCTTCGGGCAGGTTGGTGGGCTTGGGCGGTTGCGGCAACACGTCGATGAACCCCGCCTTGCCGGTCTGCCACATTGCAAAGGCTTCAGCGGCCCCTATCGTTGTGGCGCCGCTGAGCGCGATCGGCACCGGCGCGCGGTAGTGATCGTTGCGGTAATCCTGTGGTTCTTCGACCGTTTGCGACCAAGCTACGCCGGCGAAGCAAATCGCAACCGCCAGCGCGCGGATCACTGCGAAAACTCCAGCACTTCTGTCCCAAGATCGTTGACAAGCGGTACGCCCGCTTCGACCAGTACGGCGTTGATCTCATCCTGATTGCGCCGAATGAGGGAGTTTAGCTGCCGCTGCCAGACCTTTTCACCACGGCGCACGCCCATGGTTATGCGGAAAAACAGGCGCGGCGGCAGGGTTTCTTCGACGAGGGGCGTCACCTTTAACCCGTCATAGTTGTTTTTGACCAGCGGACCACCCAAGGGCCCCCAAAGGATCGCCGCATCAATCACGCCCGCTTCCAGATCGTTGAGCATGTCGACGGCAGGGCTTTCGCGGCGGCGGTCCACAACCAGATTATAGGGTTTGGCCTTGGCGATAAGCCCGTTGCGCGCCATATGGGCGGCCGGCGGCGTGCCCGCGACGATACCGATGCGCAGATCTTTCAGCTTTGGATCCGTCAGAGCCGTTACATCGCTGAGATCACCATCTTGAGGCACAATCAGAGAATAGGAGGATGTGAAATAGTGATTGGTGTTCAGGACCAGTTCATGGCCTTGCGCGTAGCCGATCACGATATCACAGCGTTTTGCGCTGAGGGTTTGGCGAATGAAGCCTGTGGCCTGTGGGAACCAAGTGTATTCAACCGGTTTCTCCAGCTTTGCCGCGACCAACTCGGCCAATTTGTTTTCGTATCCGCTGCCGTCTTGCGCGGAGATCGGAAGATTTGCAGGGTCCGCACA
>CAKZYL010000025.1 GCA_937884705.1 uncultured Roseovarius sp.
ACGCCAGAACGCCTTGTGGCGCAGAACTACCTCTCCAAAAGCCAAGCATCTTGGATGTTCCGCGCCTCTCGCGAGGAAGCCGCGCATGTTTGAGCTATTTTCTGAGATGTGGAGTTTCGCTTTCATGCAACGCGCATTCGTTGCGACCACCGTTCTTTCGGCCTCCGTCGCTCCGATCGGCGCGTTTCTGCATGCGCCATGGCTATCACTGGCTGGGGAAGCCATAGCGCATGCAATCACGCCAGGAGTTGTGATTTGTTTTGTTGTTGCTGGACTGTCCGTTACGTCGCTCCTTGTCGGTGGGCTTGTCGCTGGGATCGTGGCGGCAGCTTTGACGGCTTTGTTGGCGCGAAAGACAATTCTGCGGAGCGATGCGAGCCTCGCGTCTATTTACTTGATCGCTCTGGCCGCGGGCATCTTTATCCTGTCCGCCGCCGGATCAGCTGTTCCTCTAAAAAGTTTCTTATTTGGGTCTATTCTCGGCATCGATGACGCCTCAATGATCCTAGTTGGGGGTGTGGCGACGGTCACACTCGTCTCTTTCGCGTTTCTTCTGCGCCCCCTTATCATCAGCACGTGTGATCCGACGTTCTTCGAGGCACAGACGAAACGGCCTTGGCTGATTGAGCAGGCATTCATGCTGCTACTCGTATTGAACCTGCTGGCAGCTTTCAAAACACTCGGCACATTGATGGCCGTCGGCCTGATGATCCTGCCCGCAACCTCGGCGCGGTATTGGTCGAGCACGATCACGGTTCAGCTTGGGCTGACATTTTTCTTTGCATTGGCGAGCTGCTGGGTCGGACTGACCCTTTCATATCTCTTTCCGGAAACGCCCTCTGGCCCCGCCATCGTGCTGACCGCCGGTGAGTTCTTCGTGATTTCGGTCCTTCTGGGACCTCTCGGTTTTGGGGGACGGTGGCGCAAACCGTCCGACCAAACATCAACAACCCTTGCGCAGACATCAAACAAAGAGAGACCTCAATGACACTCAAAACTACTTTAGCCACTGGGCTTTTTGCCGCTTTTGCGGCTTTCCCGGCATTTGCGGACGACATGAAAGTTGTCGCCAGCTTCTCGATCCTTGGCGACATGGTCGAGCAAGTCGTGGGCGATCACGCCGAAGTCACTACCATCGTTGGACCTGATGCGGACGCGCATGTCTACCAGCCCTCCGTTGCCGATGCGCGCGCAGTGGCGGAAGCCGATGTTATCTTCGTCAATGGCATGGGTTTTGAAACCTGGTCGGACACTCTGATCGCAGAGTCCGGAACAGAGGCTACAGTCTATGTCGCTACCGAAGGCGTGACCCCTGTTCTCGTTGACGGCGAGATTGACCCCCACGCCTGGAATGCACTGACCAATGGTGTGGTCTATGTTCAGAACATTGCTGACGCCATGTCAGAAGCGATGCCGGATCACGCGACCGAGTTTCAGGCGAATGCGGCTTCCTACATCTCAACACTTTACGCGCTGCATGCGGACACGCTGCAACGCCTCGCAGCACTCCCCGAAGATCGTCGGACCGTCGTCACAGCCCATGATGCGTTCGGGTACTTGGCAGACGCCTACGGCATGAACTTCATTGCGCCGATTGGGATTGACACCGAAGCGGAGCCGTCTGCGCAAGAACTTGCATCCTTGATCACGCAAATCCGGGAACAAGGTGTTGCCGCACTCTTTGTGGAAAACATCACCAGTCCCGCCCTTGTCCAGCAAATCGCGGATGAAACCGGCCTGGAAATCGGTGGCCAGCTGTTCTCCGATGCACTGTCTGAGCGCGGTGGCCCGGCGACCAGCTATCTCGCCATGTTCGAGCATAACTTGGGCCAACTGCTGGCAGCATTGGAAAGCAGCTAACGCAAATCAGGCTGGGGCGCGCTCAAGAGCATGCCTCGGCCAATTCTGGCAAAGGACGTAGCCTAATGCTGCTGGAACGGACGATTTCACAACTGGACGTTGGATATGTTCCCGATCATATCGCAACGGAGATGGGACATCTTGGCTACGCGCAATGGCTCGGGGCGTTGAAGGGGGAATCTGGCTATTGCAATGAAGCAATGCGGGCCTACGAGTTGGCGCAACCCTTCATCCGCACCTCACCAGCAGTCGCCGTTTTTTGTCACTTGCTCGTTGA
>CAKZYL010000026.1 GCA_937884705.1 uncultured Roseovarius sp.
CTGCTTCGCGATACCAAGCAGCGCGGACTGTTCACTCAACGCCTGTTCAATCCGGCTTAAGCCCGCTTACAGTGGCGGTCTGAAGAGTCTGGGCCGCCGCATCTACACGAAGAGCTGTCCAGCACTTCGGGCCAATAACCTCCTGACAAAAGCGTTGCGTCAAAAACGGTCCTTTCCGCCGGTGACAGAAACGGTTGAGTTTTGCCGCATCCAGCGGTGTGGCGAAGGACCGCAACGAGCCCATCTTGTGAATTCGTATTTTTCGCTGCGTGCGCTCGCAGCACGAAAATCGCTGCAGGTGCTCATTTGCGAGGCTGTCGGGTACCATGGAAAGCGGCCATTTATGACCAAAGCTAGATCAGTGAGTTGAGCAGGTCGCAAGCCTTGCTAAACATCAGATCAATGCAAGCAAGGCTCCTTACAATGGAGCAAAAGCCTGAACTCGTCAAAAAGCAGTCGACCCAACAGAGAAATTCGTGAAGCGTGTCAGTCTCCAGTGCTTTTGCGAGGAAAGCAGCGGGCCATTGCGTTGTTTCGCAACACAGTTTTTTGCAGGCATAAATCATTCATACCGAGCAAGTGAGATACGAAGGAACCGGAGGCATTGCTTAGAGGTTTTACAATGCAACCACGAATGATGCTTGGGTCTTTGATCCAACCTCGTCCAAACTGATCTCAGGCATCAATTCAATCAGCCGAAGGCCAGCGTCGCAGTAATCAAAAACTGCTAGGTCTGTCACAATGAGATCGACCTGCCGCGTTGATGTGATCGGTAGGTCGCAACGATTTACAATCTTGCTTTGTCCACGGGTCTGATGCTGAAGCGCGGCGATGACACGTTTTGCGCCTGTGGCAAGGTCCATCGCGCCGCCCATGCCGGGCGTGAGCATTCCCGGAATCATCCAGTTGGCCAAATGGCCTGCGCTGTCTACCTGCAATGCCCCCAAAACTGTCAGATCGATATGCCCACCTCGGATCAATCCGAAGCTCATCGCACTGTCGATTGCAGCCGCTCCGGGGACGGCGGTGACAAATCCGCCACCTGCATCGGTTAGGTCTGGGTCTTCCATTCCCTCTGGGGGCCTCGAGCCAAGCCCAATGACACCATTCTCAGATTGAAAGTAGACGCCTTGGTCGGTTGCCACGTAGCTTGCGACAAGACTTGGGAGACCAATGCCCAGATTCACAAGCGAACCAGGCACAATTTCCTGCGCGACGCGCTGCGCTATGCGGTCTTTCGCGTCCATCACTTCGCTCGTTCGATCAGATGGTCAACCAATGCGGCGGGTGTGCGGACCGCATCGGGCGGTATCATCCCAACCGGCACAATGTGGTCCGGTTCTGCAATCACAGTTTCGGCTGCCAGTGCCATGATTGGATTAAAGTTCTGAGCTGTAAGCGCGTATTCAAGATTGCCGACATAGTCCGCCTGCCGCGCAGCGATCAGAGCAAAATCTGCATAAATCGGGAGTTCTACCAGGTACAACTGGCCTTCAAGTTCAAGGATTTGCTTCCCTTCGGCGACCGCCGTGCCAAGACCAGTCTTCGTAACAACCGCGCCAAGACCAACGCCTGCGCTACGGATGCACTCAACCAGCGTGCCTTGTGGCACCAAGTCGACCTCAAGTTTGCCCGCATTCATCAGGCGCTGTGTCTCCGGGTTTAAACCGATGTGCGACGTGATCACTTTACGAACTGAGCCCGCGGTTATCAGTTTCCCGATACCTTTTCCGGGCAAGGCTGTATCGTTGGCGATTACTGTAAGGTTTCCGGTTCCGGATGCGACAAGAGCATCGATCAACCGCTCAGGTGTTCCGACACCCATGAAACCGCCGATCATGATCCGCGCACCGTCGGGTATCATTTCAATTGCGTAACCTGGTGAAATCGAGCGCTTCATGAGTGTGGCTTACCTTCTGCTAGAAGTTCACGTCATCTCCGCCCTTCAGATCGAGGATGCTGCGCGCCTCGTCCGGTGTCGCAACAGACAAGCCGAGCCCCTCAATGATCTGGCGCACTTTCGTGACCTGCACGGCATTCGATGACGCAAGCTCGCCCTTGCCGGCCCAGATACTGTCTTCCAGACCGACCCGGACATTGCCTCCGAGCGCGGCCGCCTGCGCTGCGACCCGTAGCTGGTTGGACCCCGCGCCAAGGACGGACCAGCGATAATCGCTTCCCAGAAGCCTGTCCGCTGTTCGCTTCATATGCATAACGTCTTCGGGATGCGCACCGGTTCCACCAAGTAAACCGAAAACGGATTGAACAAAAAAGGGCGCCTTTACGAGGCCACGGTCTGCAAAATGGGCCAGGTTATAGAGATGGGATGTGTCGTAGCATTCAAACTCAAAACGCGTGCCGTTGCCGTAGCAGGTTTCCAGCACGTATTCGATGTCCTGGAATGAGTTGCGGAAGACAAGGTCTTTCGACCCTTCCAGATGCTCGCGCTCCCAGGAAAACTGAAACTCTTTGAAGCGGTTTAGCATGGGATAAAGGCCAAAATTCATGGACCCCATGTTCAGAGACGCAACTTCGGGACTGTAGTGTGCTGCGGGTGCGGCCCGCTCGTCCACGCTCATATACGGGCTTCCGCCGGTGGTGATGTTGATCACCGCATCGCTGGACTGCTTGATGCGCGGTAGGAAGTTCGCAAATCCCTCGATACTTTGATCTGGCTGTCCCGTCTCGGGATTTCGCGCGTGAAGATGCAGGATTGCGGCGCCAGCTTCCGCAGCCGCGATCGCCTCTTGCGTGATTTGGTCTGGCGTGATCGGCAAATGCGGGGTCATGGAGGGCGTATGTATCGCGCCGGTGACCGCGCACGTGATGATCACTTTTCCACCCTGGTCGGTACGATTACTCATGCAGGATCTCCCGGTTCTTCAAAGGTATTCAACATTGCCATCCACCGCGAGCGACTGGCCTGAAAT
>CAKZYL010000027.1 GCA_937884705.1 uncultured Roseovarius sp.
CCGGCCGCCATGGTCAGCACCGTGGACTTGCCACAGCCTGAGTGCCCGATGAGGGAGACAAACTCGCCCTTGTTGATCTTCAGGTCGAAATCTTCGACCACCGTCAGCGGGCCTTTGGGCGTGGGATACACTTTGTGCAGTTTTGAGAAGTCGAGGAAGCGCTCTTCAACGAGGCCGTCCTGCGCCTTTGCGACGGCTGTGGGAACGCCGTGAATCGGCGTGACATTGGGCAGGACCTTCGTGCCTTTGACCTTGGCCTCGATGCCCACATCCATCAGGTAGTTGGTGATCTGCGCACGCAGCGCCTTGAAGCCTTCGTGGTGGTTCATCTCCGAGCGCTCACGCGGGCGCGGGATGGACACTTTGAATTCCTCGCCCAAGGTGCCCTCAGGCGTCAACGCGATAATACGGTCGGCCAGGACGATCGCCTCATCCACGTCATTGGTGATCAAAACGCAGGTTTTCTTGTCGCCTTCCCAGATCGCCTCGATCTCATCGGCCAAATTGGCACGGGTGAGCGCATCGAGCGCAGAAAGCGGTTCATCCAAGAGCATCACTTCGGGGTTCATCGCCAGGGCGCGGGCCACATTCACACGCTGGCGCATGCCGCCGGAAAGTTCTGCCGGTCGGCGCGTCGTGGCGTGACTGAGGCCCACCATGCCGACGTAGTGTGCGACCTTTTCGGCCCGTTCCGCGCGGGAAAGCTTGGGAAACACGGTATCCACCGCCAGCCCCACATTGCCGTTCACCGTGAGCCACGGCATCAGGGAATAGGACTGAAAGATCACGCCGCGTTCCGGGCCGGGGCCGGTGATCTGCGCGCCCTTGAACGTCGCCATGCCCTTGGAGGGCGTATCAAGGCCCGCCAGGAGATTGATCAGGGTTGTCTTGCCAGTGCCGGAGAAGCCGAGGAGGACGAGAAACTCGCCTTCCTCCACCTGCAGGTCGATGTTTTTGAGAACGTCGGTGCGGGTTGCCCCCTCACCGAAGCTCTTCGACACAGTATTGAGTTCCATAATAGCCATCACCGATCACCGGTTGTTCGTGAAGGTGAAGAGGGACTGAATGGCGTACATCAGACGGTCGAGCAGGAAGCCGATGATGCCGATGGTGAAGACGGCGACCATGATCCGCGCGAGTGACTGGCTGGAGCCGTTCTGGAATTCATCCCAGACGAATTTGCCAAGGCCGGGGTTCTGCGCGAGCATTTCCGCCGCGATGAGCACCATCCAACCCACACCCAGAGACAGGCGCAGCCCGGTGAAGATGAGCGGCAGAGCCGAGGGCAGGACCAGTTTGGTGATCTTGGTCCAAGTGCTCATTTTCAGCACCTTGGAGACGTTCACCAGATCCTTGTCGATGCTGGAGACACCAAGCGCTGTGTTGATCAGCGTGGGCCAGAGCGAGCAGAGCGTTACCGTGATGGCGGAATTGAGAAAGCTCTTGGCGAAAAATCCGTCCCCATCTGTGGCATAGGTGGCGGAGACCACCATGGTCACGATGGGCAGCCAGGCCAGTGGCGAAACGGGTTTGAAGATCTGTATGAGGGGGTTCAGCGCGGCATTGGCGTAAGGCGAGAGGCCCGCCATGATCCCCAGCGGCACAGCCACAACCGTTGCGATCAGAAAGCCAAAGAAGACGGTTTTGATCGAGGTCCAAATTTGGTCGTAGTAGCTCGGCGCGCCGGTATAGGCGATGTCCTTGACGCGGTCGGCCTGGCCATTCTCAATAAGGCGCTGGTTGCGCTGTTCCAGGCGTTCATAGAATTGCGCCTCTTTTGCGGCCTTGGCCTGGGCATCTTCATGCAGGTTGACCGCCTGTTCCCAAACCTGTCCGGGGCCAGGTATGGCCCCCAAAGACGTCTGAACCTGCGGGGCAAGGGTGCCCCACATAATCAGGAAAGCTCCAATCGCAATAAGCGGCACGCCGAGAAGCCGCCAGACTTCGTTCATCTGCGCCTTTGGATTGTCGCCAGCCGCCGCGCGCAGAACCGGGGAAATCCAGCTTAGCCCAAGGACTTGAAACCATTTGTCGGCGGCGTTGATGCGGGTGAAGAGCCGTTCGCGCTTTGCTTCTTTCTGCGCTTCTTTGGCGGCGTCTTCATTCAAGCTTTCTGGATCGATGGCAGTCATTGTCGGTGCCTTCCTGCTCGGGTGGTGTGGGTGTGGCGCGGTGAACCCCGCCCTACGAGGGAGCGCGCAGGACGGGGGTGTGGTGGTCTGTTAGCCCTGAACTTCGTTGCCGACCACGATCTGACCGTCCTTCAGGCCAATGGGCAGGCTTTCGAGATAGGCGTTTGGCGCGCGTCCGTCGTAGGGAATACCGTCAATGATGTCCTCACCGGGCGTGGCAGCTTTGAACCCGTCGCTCTCCCAGGGGAAGTCAGCTTCATCTGCCATACCGTCGTCCACCAGAAGGCGGGCGGCCTCGAGGTAAATGTCGGGGCGGTATACGGATTTCGCCACGTCGACATACCACTCATCTGACTTGGTATCGGCGATCTGACCCCAGCGGCGCATCTGCGTCAGATACCAGATTGCGTCAGAATAGTAGGGATAGGTCGCGTTGTAGCGGAAGAAAACGTTGAAATCGGGGATGTCACGCTTGTCGCCTTTTTCGAATTCAAAGAACCCGGTCATGGAGTTGGCGATCACGTCATAATCCGCGCCCACATATTCCGGACGGCTCAGGATTTCGACGGCTTCCGGACGGTTGGAGTTGTCGTTCTCGTCCAGCCAGATGGCCGCGCGAATGAGCGCCTTGACCACAGCTTTGGTGGTGTTTGGGTTCTCTTCGGCGAACTCCTTGGTGATGCCAAAGACCTTCTCGGGGTTGTTTTTCCATAGCTGATAGTCGGTGATCACAGGCACGCCGATGCCCTTGAAGACGGCCTGTTGGTTCCAGGGCTCCCCAACGCAGTAGCCGTGGATCGTACCGGCCTCGAGCGTCGCAGGCATCTGCGGCGGAGGCGTCACGGAGAGGAACACATCTGCCCCGATCTGACCGGAAATGTTTTCCGGAGAGTAGTAGCCCGGCTCAAGCCCACCAGCGGCAAGCCAGTAGCGCAGCTCATAATTGTGCGTGGAGACAGGGAAAACCATGCCCATGTTGAAAGGCTCACCGCGGGCCTGGAAATCTTCCACAACAGGCTTCAACGCTTCAGCAGAAATCGGGTGCTGCGGGCGGCCGTCATCCATGAGGGGGATATGCGGCTTCATCTGCTCCCAAATGTCGTTGGATACAGTGATGCCGTTGCCGTTCAAATCCATGGAAAACGGCGTGATAATATGGGCTTCCGTGCCGAAACCGATCGTGGCGGCAAGGGGTTGGCCGGCCAGCATATGGGCCCCGTCCAGCGTGCCATCGATGACGCCGTCAAGGAGCACTTTCCAGTTGGCCTGTGCCTCAAGCGTGACGAAGAGACCTTCATCAAGGAAGTAGCCGTTTTCATAGGCTATGGCGAGCGGGGCCATATCTGTCAATTTAATGAAGCCGAAGGTCAGTTCGTCCTTTTCAAGCTCCAGGAACTCGGCGTGACTTGCGGTGCTTATCAGAGCGGCCGCAACACCAGCCAAAAGTGTCCTTGCGATCATGCTGTTTCCTTTCTTTGCATGGTCTGGTTTGCCGTCCAGACGCATGAAAAAAGCCGCTTCAACGCGTGCCGTTTACGGCACTGGTCGATAGCGGCGTCGCTTTTGGGTAAGCCCGATCATTCGGGAGGGAATCGATAGGAGCTTCTTTGCTCTTATGCCAATGCACCTGCTTCACTCCGAAATTGGAAGGGTTTTCTGAGCTGTCTTGCCTGTGCCTTCGGATTCGTCCCGCCTATGCCTATTTTTTTCGCATCAGTCGGGGGTTGGTTCAAAAATGCGCCCATCAAAAAACGCGTCGCGCGGAAGGATCAAGCGCCCCCCGACTGACCCGGCTGCCAGAGGTTCGGTCAATGACCCCTCAACTTTGGCCGATGCTGACGGCAGATCATATGCGACCTGGGCCAGTGCCGTGCGGTAGACGTCCGATCGGAACGTGGCTTGCGCCGCTCTTGCGGCGGCGTCCCGATCCAGCCCCATGCGCACGGCCAGTTGCCGACCGATCCATTCGGCCTGGCTCCGCCAAGGGAACCCTGCCGCGCCGGTGAAGAAATCGACGAAACCGGGCGAGCGGCGCATGTCGCCACGCGCGGATATGGTGAAGCGGCCAAAAAGCGCGCACTCGATGATCTCGGGTGCGAGATCAAGATAGGCCTCGCGGCTCAGAAGCTCAGTGGCCAGCCCACGCGAGCTCGGGTCAGACAGCCAACGAGACGCCCGCCACAGCGCGCGGATCAAGCGGTGGGCGATTTCTTGGTTCTCATCGGCCCAATCGGCACGCGCAGCCAAGACCTTTTCCGGGGCAAATGCCCAAATGGCCGAGCAGGGCAAAAGAAGATCGGCGACACCTGCCTCAACCGAAGAGGATCCCCAGGGCTCACCCACGCAGAAGGCATCAATATCTCCTGCCTTAAGCGCATCGGGCATCATCGGCGGGGGCACGGTCTGCACGGATATGTTTTGGGGCGCGTCGAGGCCAAGTGCCGTCAGCCAATAATAGACCAGTTCCGCGTGCATCGAGAACGGGAAGGGGACGCCGATGCGCAATGTGTCTTCGATCGCATCAATTAAGGCGCGCCCGGCTTTGGTTGCGTCGTTGAACGCAAAATCATGGCCTGCGGCGCGCATGCGTTCCCCGATGCTGCGGCTGACGCCAATGATGTTGCCATTCACGGACAAAACAGAGAGCGCATGGAGCGGGGTGCTGACGCCTCCCATGCCCAAGGCCCCCGCTACTGGCACCGGTGCGAGCATATGCGCGGCATCGAGGTGACCCGCGCATAACTTGTCGCGCAGCGTCGACCAGGATGGCGATCGCGACAGAGTGAGCGAGACACCCTCTTCTTCGGCAAAGCCCATTTCCGCGGCCGCAATCAGGGGGGCTGCATCGACCAGGGGGATAAAGCCCACATTTAGTTTGTGCAGGTTCATGACAGAAGTCCCGCGCTTTCGACCAAGGCCTCAGCCACGTCGGCCAAGCGCTTGCCCTGGTTCATCGCGGCCTTGCGCAAAAGCGAATAGGCGGCATCTTCGTCGATGCCTTTGGCCTTCATGATCAGACCCTTGGCGCGATCGATCACTTTGCGTTCTTCCAACGCGCGCTTGGTTTCAGCGAGTTCCGTGCGCATGCGCTGGAAGACGTTGAACCGGGCGATCGCGGCGTCCAGCACGGGCTTCACCCGGTCGGGCCTCAGCCCATCGACCACATAGGCCGACACGCCTGCCTCGATCGCCGCGGATGTGAGCGCATCATCGGAGCGATCGACGAAAACGGCCACGGCGCGATCCATGGGTTGGGAGGCTACGGCCATTTCCTCCAGCATATCGCGAGAGGGGTTGGCCATGTCGATCAACACGATGTCGGGGTTCATGGCCTGGATCTGGCGCTTGAGACTGGAGGCTTCCGTGATCACCTGAATGCGTTCGAATCCGGCTTCTGCCAGGCTGTCGACGATCTGGTTGGCTTTGTCTCGGTCCGGTTCGACGAGAATGATCGCTAAATCGTTGGTCACACGCGCTTTACGAAACGAGTGGTCGGGTAAGTAAAGCATTGATTTGATTGAGAGTGCGATCGGGTGCACAATCCGATGCCATTTGCTCGAAAATTAAGCAGGGATCTCTTTGCGACATCGCTTGGTTTTCCAAAGTGAGGGCCGCCCGTGCGACCGTGTTTGGGATTTGGGTATTTGTGAAAAGACAGACGCCGAGGGGTGCTCTGCTGTCGTCTTTCTTTTTCGAAATACGCCGTGGGTTTGAGGGCAGCACCGCCATAAAGCCTTCAGTACACATCACGTTGGTACCGGTGGTCAGAGGCGAGTGCGTCCAGGTAGCTTTGTGCAGCTGTTTCGTCTGCGCCCAGCCCAGAGGCAATGATGCGCAGGAGTGCGGCCTCGACATCGGCGGCCATGCGAGAAGCATCGCCGCAGACGTAAATGGCGCCGCCCTCTTCCAACCATTGGAAAATCTCCTCTGCGCTTTGTTCCAGCCGTGTTTGGACGTAGACCTTTTCAGACCCATCTCTCGACCAGGCCAGCGAGAGTTTGGTGAGCAAGCCATCGGCGTGCCACGTGTCGATCTGATCGCGGTAGAGATAATCCAACGCTTCGTGTTGGTCGCCGAAAAAGAGCCAGTTCTTGCCTGTCGCGCCACGCGCGTCGCGTTCTTCCAGAAAGGCCCGGAAGGGCGCAATGCCGGTGCCTGGCCCGATCATAATGAGCGGGCGGGTGTCATCAGCAGGGGGGTGAAAATGCGGGGATCTCTGCACGTAAACGCCCAGCATCCCTCCGACTGGCAGGCGTTGGCCCAAATGGGTCGAGGCCACGCCTTTGCAGGCCCGCTCTTGCAGATCGTAATGCACCTCGCCCACGGTCAGATGCACTTCTCCGGGATGCGCTTTGGGGCTAGAGGAGATGGAATACAGCCGCGGTTGCAACGGGCGCAGCGCTGAGGCCAGTGTTTGGGCATCCACCGGGCCCTTGGCGCCCAAGAGATCGAGGATCTGAGCGCCATCAAAGGGCAGATCGACCTCAAATGCATCCAGAGTGCCCGGTGTGACGGTGGCAATGTCGAGCTTCGTGGCCAGTGCTGCATTCAGGCGCGCCGGGCCTGATTTCAAGGTGACGGTTTCGCGTCCGCTGAGACCGGCCGCGTTGAGGATGGCGGCCACATCCTCGGGGCAGTTTGTCGGCCACACGCCCAACGCATCACCGGCGGCGTAGTCCAGATCCTCCCCGCCGCCGGCCAAGGATATCTCAATGTGGTTGACACATTTCGCGGAGGCATCCGCGCTCAGCTTTTCGCAGGCAATCAGCGAGGCCATGAACGGATGGTTCTTGTCGAACTGAGGCGCGGGGTCTGCATCAATAATGGGGCCCGCGGCCACGCCCGTGGAGGCGGATGCGAAGGGATCGGACGCGAAGACAGCCGTTTTCCATGCGCCATAGTCGTCATCGAAATCCAGATCGCATTTGACCAGATCCGCCACGCGGGTCGCGCCAAGGTCCATCAACCGACAGTCAATGTCTTCCGCGCATTTGTTGAAATCAGCGTAGCTTGTATCGCCCAGTCCGCACACTGCGTAGTTGAGCGTCGCGGGCAGCGGCGCGCACTCATCGGCCATCAGCGCTTTGAAGAATTTGGCGGCGTTGTCCGGTGGGTCGCCTTCGCCAAAGGTGGAGACGACAATGGTGACATGGTTCATCCCGGCCAGATCGGCCGGTGTGACATCATCCAGCACGCAAACCTTGGCCTCAAAGCCTTGGGTGCCCGCGAATTTGCGCAAATCCTTGGAAAGCGCTTCGCAATTTCCGGATTGTGAGCCGTAGAGCACGGTCATTTCTGTCAAAGGCGCCTCTTGCGACGCGGCGGCGGCCGATGCGGCAATGGCAGACAGGCCGGTCAGCAGGCCATTGAGCCACTGCCGCTGCTCGGGATCAAATGGCGCGTCTTCGGGCACGAGCTCCACTTGTGGCTCCGTCGCGGCGATCGCGGCTTCTATGCTTTGGGTGATGAGAGGGGTTGGCGCGTTCATATCAAATGTCCGATCAGATCAGGCGGCTGATTGCAGCTTAGAGGGCAGAAGGGTCAGCAGCTCTTCATCTGTGAGGCCGCGCACGAAGTGCAGGAAGCTCTCCTGCCCGGTGCGGCGCTTGAGATAGCTGCCGACGACATGTTCGAGGATGGGGTAGATGTCGTCGCTGGGCACAGGCCCGCAGAGCGGTCGGGCGAGACCTTGGTCCAGATCAGCGCCGCCGCCAATGACGATATTGTAGCCTTCGCCGCCGCCAGGTGCCGCGGCCCCCATCAGGCCGATATCGCCGATGTAATGCTGCGCGCAGGAGTTGACGCAGCCTGTCAGGTGAATGTTGATGGGTTGATCCAGTGTAAAACGGGCCTCGAGGTGGTGCACGAGCTTGAGCGCGTCTTGCTTTGTATAGGCCGCTGCCAGTTTGCAGCCCCATTTGCCGGTGCAAGCGACGGCGCCCGCCGCGAAGGCAGACGCACGGGTGAACATGCCCACCGCTTCAAGCGCTCCGCAGGCGGCCGGCACTTGATCATCGGGCACGTGCGGAATGATCGGGTTTTGCCAGACCGTGAGGCGGATATCGCCTTGGCCATACCTGCGCGCCACATCGGCCAGGACCCGCATCTGATCTGCTGTAAGCTTGCCCAGCTCCAAGGCGACACCGATATAGCTCAAACCGCTTTGTTTTTGGCTGTGCACGCCAATGTGTCCTTGCCGGTCAATGGCGGCGCGGGGTTCGCTGTGCTCCAGGCTGAGGCGTTTCAGGGTGACGCCCGTGCCGAACCCGTCAAGCTGTTCTTGGGAGCGATCTAGGAACCACTCAACGCCTTCTTTTTCCAAAAGATATTTCAGGCGTGCTTTCTTTCGGTTGGTGCGGTCGCCGTGCTCAACAAAGACCCGCAGCATGGCCTCTGACACGTCAACGGTGTCTTCGGGGCGACAGATGAGGCCGGTGTCGCGGGCGAAATCCTTGTGCCCGGTGATGCCTCCAAGTGCGATCCGACACCAGATTCCGGGCGCGACGTCTTCTTCATTTTCTGTCACGCGGACGGCGAGAAAGCCGATGTCGTTGGTGTCACTCAGACAGGACAGCCGACCAGCATTGTCGAAGGAAATGTTGAACTTGCGCGGGATGCCCTGCAGCTCTCGCGTGCGCAGGATGCGGGTGGAGAGGCGCTTGGCCTGTGGCGTCATGTCGATAAGCTCGTCAACGTCAAAACCGGCGCTGGGCGTGACGGTCAGATTGCGCGCGGAATCGGCACCCGTGCCCTGCGAGGTCAGGTTCGCGGCCTCCATCGTTTCGATCATCGCGATGACGGATCTGGGTTGGATTTCACGCAATTGCAGCGATCCGCGTGTCGTGACATGGCAGTAGCCGCCCGCATAGGTTTCGGCGCAATGCGCCAGCGCGGTCATCTGGTCAGCGGTCAATACGCAGGCAGGCGCGCGCAGCCGCATCATGTAGCCTTCGCTGTTGGGGGTGACATTGAAGAACCCCAAATGCCGCAGCAGGAACTGATCAAGCCCTTCCGCCATCTCGTCGGCATCTGTCCACTGCTCGAGGGTGCGCCAGATATCAAGCGGGTGCGTCTTGTATTTTGCAAGCTCTTCTTTGCAAAGATCCTCCAGCGGAAAGCCGTAAACAGTCTCGGGCGCGGGGTCGGCGGGCGCGGCTGCGCCGCCGCCAAAGGCTTTGTGCAGCTCAAGCCGCATGATGACCTGCGCCAAATAGCGTTGCTGTTCAGGGGTGAAGCCGGTGCTCTGCGACATGCCTTGCTACCTGTGGAGTGACGACCGCCGCACGGGCGTGGATCAGTCAAAATAGCGGGTTTAGCGTAGAGAAGCTCGGCGTCGCGCTTCGTGAGTGGTGGTCGAATACCAAGCCGCATCGTTGCAGCTTGGTGCCCAGAGATCGGATTCTGATGATTTTGACAAGTCTTTCGTGGATCGCGGCGCTGCCAGCCCGGCTCAAACGCGCGTTTTGCCCGAAAATTAAGCATTTGACAGGCGTGGTCAGGCCGCAGGCGAACCAAACATGATGCCGGGTAAACGGTTTGCTGTAGCGATCCCTTTTTTGACTGGCAGGTGCCTAAAGAGACAAATTGCACGCGTGGCGAAGCGCAAATACCGGGTTCAAGTCTGCAAGATTGCGGTCCTTTCTCGTCAGGATTTTT
>CAKZYL010000028.1 GCA_937884705.1 uncultured Roseovarius sp.
GCCACTCTAGAGCCTGTCACCACGCGGATCGACGAACAGGTGACGCGCACGTTTCTGAAAAACTGGCCCGATGAGGCGGATCTGGGCGAGGAAGTCGAAATGCCCGAGGATGACAGCGTGGAGCGTTTGGGCGACGAAATTGACCTCTTCGGCGTGCTGCGCGAGGCGCTCTCGTTGTCTCTGCCCACCTACCCGCGCGCCGATGGCGCCAGCGCAGAGGTGACAGAGGCCAGACCGGCCGGCGCCGCCCCGATCACGTCAATTGGCGATGATGCGTTTTCTGCCCTGTCTGATCTCAAGAAAAAGCTTGAAAAAGACGGGAAATAGGCCGCTAAACCCCCTTGCCCCACACGCGATAATCTGTATTTTCGCGCTCTCACCGGATTTAGGGGTTGATTGAGCGATACGCACCGCCGTATGAGCGGCATCAACCTGATTGAAATGATGCCCGACTGCGGGCCGATAGCGAACCGAGGTGGCAGCATGGCCGTCCAGCAAAACAAAGTTTCCAAATCCCGCCGCAACAACCGTCGGGCCCACGACGCGCTTGTGGCAGCGAACCCCAATGAGTGCCCCGAATGCGGTGAACTCACGCGGCCCCATCATGTCTGCGGCGCATGCGGCCATTACAACGGTCGCGAAGTGATCGCCATGGCCGACGAGATCGAGCTGGAAGACGACGCAGCATAAGAAGCGGCACGGGAACGGGCGATTGCATGTCCGACGCATCGGATCACAAGAGCACACGTTCCAACCGAACCATCATTTCTGTTGACGCGATGGGGGGCGATTTGGGGCCCTCTGCCGTGGTCGCTGGCCTTTACTATTCAGCAAGAAAGAACCCCAATATCGGGTTTATTCTACATGGGCCCAAGGAAAAGCTTGAGCCCCTGGTGAACAAGCGCAAAATCCTCAAGGACATTTGCGAGATCCGAGATGCGCGCGACGTTGTCTCGATGGATGACAAACCCAGCCAGGTTATCCGCACCGGCAAAGAAAGCTCCATGTGGTCGGCGCTCGAATCGGTGCGCCAGGGCGAGGCGACGGTATGCGTCTCTTGCGGCAACACCGGGGCTCTCATGCTGATGTCGGTCATTCGACTTCGCAAGTTGCCAGGCATTTACCGACCGGCTATCGCGGTGCTCTGGCCCTCTCCGAATCCGCAGGGGTTCAACATCATGCTGGATGGTGGCGCAGATATCCGCGCCGATGCCAAAGACCTCATGCAATATGCGCTAATGGGCGTGTCCTATGCGCGCAACGGCTTTGACCTGCCCCGCCCGCGCGTGGGCTTGCTGAATGTCGGCACCGAAGAACACAAAGGCCGGTCAGAATTACGCGAAGCCTATGATCTCATTTCTGCAAACGCCCGCAACGCCGATTTCGAATTTGTCGGGTTCGTCGAAGGCCGCGATTTGCCTGGAACCCGATGCGATGTGGTCGTGACCGACGGCTTTACCGGCAATGTCGCCCTTAAGACCGGTGAAGGCGTGGCCAAGATGATCTCGGATCAGTTGAAAGAGGCCTTCCGCTACACGCCCCTGTCCCGCATTGCAGCTTTGCTGGCGCTGACATCGCTCCGACGGCTCAAGAAACGCATCGACCCGCGTCGCTCTAACGGAGGCGTGTTTTTGGGGTTGAACGGCACGGTGGTAAAGTCGCACGGATCCGCCGATGCAACGGGCGTCTCAGCAGCCGTCAAATTGGCATTTCAGCTCGGTCAGACAGGTTTTTCACAAAAACTGGCAGCACGGGTTGCATCTGCGGCCATGCTTGAACAGGATGCGAATTCGGACACCCACGGTGAAGATGAATGACAATACGCGCGGTTGTAGATGCTGTAGGCCACTATCTTCCAGAACGTGTGGTGCCAAACTCACATTTTGAGAGCTTTCTGGACACCTCAGACGAGTGGATTCGCACCCGCAGCGGCATAGAAAGCCGTCGTTTCGCGGCCGAAGATCAAACCACCTCTGACTTGGCCGTCCTCGCCGCCGAAGAGGCGCTGCAAAAGGCAGGCATGTCCGCAGAGGAACTTGACGGTGTTCTGGTGGCCACCTCCACGCCCGATCTCACCTTTCCGTCCGTGGCCACCATGGTGCAATCCAGGATCGGCATGACGCGCGGCTTTGCCTTTGACGTCCAGGCCGTATGCGCAGGTTTCATCTATGCCCTGGCCAATGCCAACGCGCTCATCCTCGCAGGTCAGGCCAAAAAGCTGTTGGTGATCGGCGCGGAAACCTTCAGCCGCATCATGGACTGGGACGACCGCGCCACCTGCGTGCTGTTCGGCGACGGGGCGGGCGCGCTGATCCTCTCGGCCGAAGACGGCTCCGGCACCAATAGCGATCGCGGCATTCTATCGACAGATCTCAACTCTGATGGGCGGCACAAAGACATGCTCTATGTCGACGGCGGCGTGTCATCGACCGGCACGTCCGGCAAACTGCGTATGCAGGGCAACCTGCTCTTTCGCCAAGCGGTCGAGAAGCTTTCTTTCACTGCGGACACCTCACTCAGCAAGGTCGGGCTCTCCCACGAGGATGTGGACTGGATTGTGCCGCATCAGGCCAATATCCGCATCATCGCTGGCACCGCGAAAAAGCTCGGCATTCCGATGGAGCGCGTGATCGTCACGGTACAAGATCACGGCAACACGTCGGCGGCCTCCATTCCCCTGGCGATGGCCGCCGGTGTGGAAGAGGGCAAGATCAAACGCGGTGATATCCTGGTGTCAGAAGCCATCGGCGGCGGTCTGGCCTGGGGCTCGGTCGTATTACGCTGGTAAAACCGCACGATTCGCGCCCGAACAGTCGCTTAAAGTGTTTCGGCCAAGTCATTGACATTGACTCGGAAAATCCTTTCGCAATAAAGTCTTGGCAAAAGCATAAAACGCAGGGAGAGGGATAATATGACCGAAAAAACGCTGACCCGCATGGATCTGAGTGAAGCCGTGTTTCGCGAAGTAGGACTGTCACGCAACGATTCGGCGCAATTGGTAGAAAGCGTTCTGAACCATATGTCAGATGCCCTTGTGGACGGTGAGCAGGTCAAAATCTCTTCATTCGGCACGTTTTCGGTCAGATCAAAAACAGCCCGCGTTGGCCGCAACCCCAAAACCGGGGAAGAAGTGCCGATCAACCCGCGCCGCGTGCTGACCTTCCGGCCCTCCCATTTGATGAAAGACCGGGTCGCAGCGGGCAACAAACAGCACTAGACATCTCAGGATAAACGCTCATGGCAAAATCGGCAGACGCGTTCCGCACGATCAGCGAAGTGGCGGAGTGGTTGGACACTCCCGCCCATGTTCTGCGATTTTGGGAGAGCAAGTTCAGCCAAGTGAAGCCGGTGAAACGCGCGGGCGGCCGTCGGTACTACCGACCGCAGGACATGATGCTTCTCGGTGGCATCAAGAAACTGCTGCATGATGACGGCATGACCATCAAGAGCGTACAAAAGCTTCTGCGCCAGGAGGGCGTAAAGCATGTCGCGGCGTTCTCGGCAGATCCTTCGATCAGTGGCAGCTATTCACTTCTCTCAGACGATCTGTCGCCAGAGCCCGAAACCGAAACCAGCCGCGTGGTCAGCTTTAAATCTGCCTCAAGCGCGGTCGCGGCGCCGGACACGGAGACCGCGCCGGCCGCCGAAGAAACACCCCTGCCCTTCCCGAGCTTTCTGTCTGGCGACAAGAGCATGCCAGCGGCGCCGCAAGATCCAGAACCAGACGCCGCTTCTCAAGATGACGCGCCGGCCGCGACAGAAGAGACGCCGCCCACACCGATGATCACCATCGATATCATGTCGATGCTGTCCAAAATGTCTCTGGAAGATGTCCGCGCGCGAGAGGCAGAGCTCAGACCGCTCATGGACAAAATTCGCGCCGAGCTGGATCGGACCGCCTGAGCCCTGCCGGGCCATGCAAATGCAAAACAAAACGCAAATTGGCCTTGCCCGCCCAATCAATTCCAGTATGAAGACGCCATCGTCGGGCTATAGCGCAGTCTGGTAGCGCGTCCGTCTGGGGGACGGGAGGTCGCAGGTTCGAACCCTGCTAGCCCGACCAATCTATTCTCCCCGATTATCGACGCGCAACTGGCCATCCGCGCACGACCAAAGACACCCGACTGAAACGGTGTCGCATGTGGGGGAGCGAGAATGACAGGCGTTTTGGCCAGCCAACAGCTTCGGGTGATGATCGACAAAGGTCACCTCTCGGCCAGCGCCCCCTTCCTGGATGGCCAGATCCAACCGGCGAGCCTCGATCTGCGCCTTGGCCACACCGCCTATCGCGTGCGCGCATCCTTTCTAACCGGCGCCTCTCGCACCGTTGCCGAAAGGCTATCTGATTTCAAAATGCACCAGATCGATCTCTCTGAGGGCGCGGTGCTGGAGAAAGGCTGCGTTTATGTCGTGCCTCTCTTGGAGAGCCTGAACCTGCCTGCTGGCGTGACCGGTGCCGCCAGCGCCAAATCCTCTATTGGTCGGCTTGATCTTTTGACCCGGATCATCACCGATCAAGGCACGGAATTTGACCGTATTCCAGAGGGTTACACCGGGCCACTTTACGTCGAGATTTGCCCTCAGAGCTTTTCCGTCATCGCTAAGACCGGTCAAATGCTGAACCAGGTGATTTTTCGCGACGGCCTCACTGTGATTGATGACACCGAGCTCAAGGCGCTTCACGCCAAAACGCCGGTTGTCTCAGGTGACGCAGTAATTTCCGAGGGCTTGGGCTTTTCCGTGGATCTCAAACCCTCGGACGGCACGCTCGTCGGCTATCGCGCCAAACCCCATACCGGCGTGATCGATCTCAGCAAACTGGCCCATTACGCGCCCAAGGATTTCTGGGAAGAGGTCCACACCGATGAGGGCTGGATTATCCTTGATCCGGGGGCATTCTACATTCTGGTCAGCCGCGAAGCGATCATCATCCCGCCAACCCATGCCGCAGAAATGGTGCCTTATGTCGCCATGGCGGGTGAGTTTCGCGTGCACTATGCCGGGTTCTTTGATCCGGGCTTTGGCTGGGCCGCGGCGGGCGGCGCCGGATCACGCGGCGTGTTGGAAGTGCGCTGTCATGAGGCGCCCTTTGTGCTCGAACACGGCCAGATCGTGGGCCGCTTGGTCTATGAGAAAATGGATAGCCTGCCCGAACAGCTTTACGGCGCGGACATGGCCTCCAACTATCAAGGACAAGGCCTAAAATTGTCCAAGCATTTCAAAGTATAATCGCAGGAAGTTCAGAAGCGGCCAAACCGCCGGCCCAACCGAATTGCCCGGCGCGCACGCTGCTGCAAATCGCGCGTGTTCGGCCCGCCGGTATTTTGCCGTTGTTGCGGAGTATTTGGATCCTGCGCCGCTTTGCGATTAGCAAATGCATTCACGCCCGCATCGATGCCTGACCTCATGACCCGACGCACGATCATGTTGATCGCCATGCTTATCAATCTGTTCGCGTTCATACTGCCCTCCATGAACTTTGAAGCTGAATATAGCCACGAATCATGAAATTTTCAGGGCACGCAGAGGATCATTCCTCTTTAAAAAGCTCATCCTGTGCCTCATCGGCCTCATCCGCGGCATCTGGCAACTCGCCCGGCGGCGGTCGATTGTCCAAGAGACCGGCTGCGCGCAGTTCTTTCAACCCAGGCAGATCGCGCGCGCTTTCCAGGCCAAAATGATCCAGGAAATTTTGCGTGACCACAAAGGTTACGGGGCGTCCCGGCGTCATGCGACGGCGGCCGAACCGGATCCACTCCAACTCTAGCAATTGATCCACTGTGCCCCGGCTCACAGACACACCTCGGATCTCTTCGATCTCTGCGCGTGTCACAGGCTGGTGATAGGCCACGATGGCCAGCGTCTCAATCGCCGCACGGCTTAACTTTCGCGTCTCAACCGTTTCTTTTTGCAAGAGAAAACCAAGATCGGCGGCCGTTCTCATCGCCCATGCATCACCCACTTTGACAAGCCCAACCCCCCGGCCCTCATAGCGCTTCTTGAGATGACCCAAGGCCTCAGTGGCATCGCAGCCATGGGGCATGCGCGCCTGCAGCTCGGCAACGGTGATAGGCTCTGCCGTGGCAAACAAAATCGCCTCACACATCCGCTCTTGCTCAGCCATGGGCGGGGCCTCAAACAGGCTTTCGTTTTCAGGCCCATCTGCCATCAACTATCCTTCCGGCGCAATTCAACCGGGGCAAACGCCTCGGACTGACGGATCTCTACCTTGCCTTCTTTGACCAGTTCAAGGGAGGCCGCGAATGTTGAGGCCGTGGCCGATCGGCGGCGCGCCGGATCTGCCCTGAAATCGTCCGGCAAAAAGCTCACAAGATCCGTCCAAGCCCCTGAAAAACCAATCAAAGATCGCATCTGATCCAGCGCTTGTTCCATGGTCAAAAGCGCATCCCGGTCCATTGTATAGGGGCGGAATTCATCCTTGGTGCGGATCCGCGCATAGCCCTGCATCAGATCCAGCAACGTGGCCGTATAATTTATGCGCCGCACGCGGGTGACGTCTTCGGGGATCCCACGCACAAAGAAATCACGGCCCAACTGATCGCGCGCCATCAGCTTTGCTGCCATCTGGCGCATGGCCTGAAGCCGCTCGAGTTGAAACGCCAGATGCGCGGCCAGCTCATCGCCCGTTGGTCCATCATCTGTCGGATCAGGCGGCAACAACAGGCGCGATTTCAAAAACGCGAGCCAGGCCGCCATCACCAGATAATCTGCGGCAAGTTCGATGCGTAACTCTCTGGCGCGCTCCACAAATTCCAGATACTGCCGCGCCAATTGCAGCACGGAGATCTGGCGCAAATCCACTTTCTGCGTCCGACCAAGGGTCAGCAACACGTCAAGCGGGCCCTCAAACCCGTCGATATCGACAATCAGCGCCTCAGTGGCCATGCGGTCGGCCACGCGCTCCATGCCGTTGCTGTCGAAGTTTTCGTCTTCCATGGGGTCTTTGATCAAAGCTACGCTATTCGCGCAACAAGCTTTGCGTCCAACGCCAGAATGTCAACCTCATCGGGAGTTTTGCGCGCCGCCAGCGCCCGCTCGGCCCGTGCTTGCGCCGCATCACTCATCTGACCGGATGCATCCGCGACACGGCGGCGATCCTCTAGGGCGGCATTGCACAAAAGCACCACGTCGCAGCCGGCCTCAAGCGCGCCGCGCGCGATCTCTTCCAGCCCCAGATCAAGCGCTTTCATGGTGATGTCATCGGTCATAATCAACCCGTCAAACCCGATCTCATCCCGGATATGGCTCATCACAGCGGGTGAGAGCGTGGCGGGTTTGTCATCCATGGCCGAGAACACGACATGGCCTGTCATCCCCATCGGCAGGTCATTTAGGGCCTTGAACGGCGCAAAATCGGTGCGGGTCAAATCCTCCACCGAGGCACCGGTCTGCGGCAGAGCAAAGTGGCTGTCGACGGTGCCGCGCCCATGGCCGGGCATGTGCTTTACCACCGGCAAAACGCCCCCCGCCAAGAGGCCATCGGCCACAGCGCGCCCGATCTGCGCCACGCGGACCGGATCATCGCCGTAACAGCGATGGGTCAAAAACTCATGGGTGTCAGCGCAGATCACATCGACAAGAGGAGCACAGTTCGTGTCGACACCGGCCTCACGCAATTCATAAGCCATGATGCGAGAGCGCAAATACATCACCTCTTCGGCATGCGCCCCCGCCCGTGCAATCTCTTCGCGCGCCGGAGCCCATTCCCGCCAATGAGGCGCGCGCATCCGCTGTACTCGCCCGCCTTCCTGGTCAATCAGGATCGGCGCATCACGCCCCACGGCTTCACGCATCTCGGATGTGAGCGCGCGCACTTGATCCGGGTTTTCGATATTGCGGGCAAAGAGGATGAAGCCAAACGGGTTGGCCTGAGCAAAAAACGCCTTCTCTTCCGCGCTCAAACGCGTCCCGGTCGCATCCAGAATGGTTGCGCCAAAATTCACCCTACAATCAACGTGTGATCACAGGGATGCACTCGGCCCGTTCGGCCACCAAGGCAGAGCAGAACCGCCGTGCGTCTGATAGATCCTCAAATCCCGCCGCGCGCAAACGGTAGAATGTCCGCCCGCCACTTGTGGCCTTTTGGATGACGCGACCCTTGCCTTCCAGATAATCCCCGAAGTTCCGGGTCAGCTTCTCCCACTCCGCCTGGGCAATCTCAGCGCTGGCAAACGCGCCCAGCTGAGCAAGCCGCGTGCCAACGGGCAAGCTTTCGGGGTCAATGTCAGTCGTATCGATCGCGGGCGATTGCGCCAACGCCCCGAGACCGCCCAGACCCGCTGGACGCAATTGCGGGCGCAAAGACCGCCCCAACCCGCCTTCGACAGGTGCCGACGCCACGTCCTCTTCAATCGGTTGCGCCTCTTCCAAAGCTGCGACACCTTCGGGAGCATCCGCAGGGGCGGTTTCAGTATCATCCAAAGGCACCGTCGGCGTGGAATTGATCGGGTCAACGCCGCTGGCCAGAGCATTCGCCAGCGCCTCAACGGCGGCCAATTGCACCGGGTCCAATTCCTCTTTCGGCGCGTCCGCAGCCTCGGCGGTCGATGTCTGCTCAACGGGTGTCTCTTGCGGCTCTTCCACTGGGGGAGACGCCAGCGCCACATCATCTTCGCTCAGATCGAGCGGGGCTGGCGCCAGGATCAGACGATCGGCAGGTTGCGACGCCGTCCCAACAGCCGCAATTTCATTGACGGAAAGGCCCTGATGATCAGCGACCGTGCCGCCGGGGCTGTCTGGTTGCACGCGCATCGGCCCTTCTGCGGCCCGCACCACCGGCACGCCGCTGATATCGCGGGTGATCAATTGATACCCCCAAACGCTCACGCCAATGAGAAGCGCAAGCGACACGCCCGCGCCAATCACATGCGCGATGCCCCCTACCGACATTTTGTTGGAATCGTCGCCTAAATCGGAACCTGCTATACCCACTGCCATGACCTGCCTCGCCTATTTACCGCATCGGCGCTGCAGTCCCGCCGATGTCAACTCTGCCTCAGTTGCCCGGCTTGTTTTACGGCGCGTTTATCGCATCTCGTTCACCGGAGTTACGCCCAAGATACCAAGGCCCGCGGAAATAACAACGCCCACGGCACGGGCCTGCGCAATTTTTGCTTGCGTTGTGGCACTGTCGCCGTCTTGCAAAAACCGCAGCTCGGGGGTGTCATTGCCCCGGTTCCAAAGCGCGTGCAGTTCACTGGCCAAATCGTAGAGGTAAAAGGCCACGCGATGGGGCTCATGGGCGCGGGCGGCAATCTCCACCAAACGGGGCCATTCGGCGAGCTTTTTGGCCAGCGCCAGTTCTGCGTCATGGGTGTTTATCGAAAGATCCGCTGCGCTCAGCGCTGCATCTGAGACATCAATACCAGCTTCATCTGCTTTGCGCAGAACCGACGAAACCCGCGCATGGGCGTATTGCACGTAAAAGACCGGGTTTTCCTTGGATTGCTCCAGCACCTTGTCAAAATCGAAATCGAGCGGCGCATCGTTTTTCCGAGTGAGCATGACAAAGCGCGTTACATCTGGGCCCACCTGATCGACCACATCGCGCAGCGTAACAAATGTCCCCGCCCGTTTGGACATCTTGAAGGGTTCACCGTCTTTGTAGAGCTTCACCAGCTGCGTGAGCTTGATATCAAGCGGCACCTGACCATCGGCAAGCGCACTCACCGCCGCTTTCATCCGTTTGACATAGCCACCGTGATCAGCGCCAAATACATCAATAAGCGCGTCGAACCCTCTGGAAACCTTGTCATAATGATACGCAATGTCTGGGGCAAAGTAGGTCCAGTTTCCGTCAGATTTCTTCACCGGCCGGTCCACATCATCGCCATGTTCCGTGGCCTTGAAAAGCGTTTGCTCCCGCGGCTCCCAATCCTCGGGCAGCTTGCCTTTGGGCGGCTCCAGAATGCCTTCATAAATCAGGCCCTTCTCTTCCAGCGCCGAAAGCGCCTCTTCGATGCGCCCGGTCCCATAGAGCGACTTTTCTGAATAGAAGACATCCATTTCAACACCTAGCGCCGCCAAGTCCGACCGGATGAGGTCCATCATGGCCTCGGTGGCGAACTCCCGCACCTCGGCGAGCCAGAACTGTTCTCCTTTGCCGACAAACGCGTCACCCACCTTGTCTTTCAAGGCCTGCCCAACCGGCACCAGGTAATCGCCGGGATACGTCCCATCCTCAAATGCCACGGCCTGACCATGGGCTTCGAGATACCGCAGATAGACCGACCGCGCGAGGACATCGACCTGCGCGCCACCGTCATTGATGTAGTATTCGCGCGTCACATCAAACCCGGCGAAAGACAGCAGACTGGCCAGCGCATCGCCAAAGACAGCCCCGCGCGTGTGGCCCACATGCAGCGGCCCGGTGGGGTTGGCCGACACGTATTCAACGTTCGTTTTTTGCCCCAACCCCATGTCAGAGCGCCCAAAATCGGATCCGGACGACAAGACAGCGTGGATCAGATCATGCCAGATATGATCGGCCAAACGCAGGTTCAAAAAGCCTGGTCCCGCGACCTCGGCACTGGTGATCCGCGCATCGTTGCTGAGCGCCACGGCCAGCTTTTCCGCGATATCGCGCGGTTTCATCTGCGCAGGCTTCGCCAGCACCATTGCGGCATTGGTGGCCATGTCCCCATGGGCAGCATCCCGCGGCGGCTCGACAGTGATGGCATCCGTTTTCAGCTCGGCAGGCAGATCTCCGGCAGATTGCAGATCGGCAATCGCAGAGAGAACCAGACCTCTGATATCAGTGAACAGCTGCATGGGGTTCGCTTCCTCATAGGGTTGCGCCGGTTTATCACCGCCACGTTCGACGTCAACGCGCCCACGAATTCTTTGAAAGAATTCGGTCCAAAATCTTTCAAAGATTTTGCCCGCCCTGCCCCCAACTCGGGCTGCGCTTGTCAAAAAACGCGCCGATCCCCTCTTGCGCCTCCGCAGACCCCCAGGCAGCAATCAACGCGTCGACCGAGGCTGCAATCACAGTCTCATCGATCACCGGCCCTAAGTGACGCAAAAGTGCCTTGGATCGCGCCACGGCACCGGGCGCGCAATCGAGATACGGCGCCACTTCCGCCTCGACCGCCTGATCCAACTCAGAGCCCGGCACCGCGAACGTCACTAATCCTAAACGCACCGCTTCCCGCGCATCAAAGCGGCGCGCCGACATGAACACTTGCCTGGCTTTGGCCTCCCCCATGCGGGCACATACATAAGGGCCGATGGTCGCCGGAATGAGACCCAACCGCGTCTCCGTAAAGGCCATCTGCACCTCCTGGGTGGCCACGACCACGTCGCACACGCTGAGCAGGCCCAGCCCGCCGCCAAAGGCATTGCCGTGCACCCGCCCGATCAGCGGTTTGGGCAGCGTGTTGAATGTCTGCAGCATGCGCGCCAGTTTTGTGGCTTCGCGTGCCCGCGCATCCGGGGTGGCCTCAAACTGCGCGCGCATCCATGTCAGATCCGCACCGGCGCAAAAGCTCTTGCCCTTGGCCGCCAGCACCACGGCGCGCACGCTCTCATCCTCGCTCAGCTCACGCGCCGCCCGGGTCAGCTCTTCGATCATCTGCCCAGACATCGCGTTGTGCTTTTCGGGGCGATTGAGCCACAGCGTCACGATCCCTCGCGCGTCGCGTTCCAAGATCAATGTCTCATACATCGCCCAGCTCCTTTTTGTGATCCTGCAACCAATCCTGATAGGCCCAGACCATGCGATCCACAAACCACACCTTCGGCAGCACGGTCATTGCCATGCCAAAAAGCGTCCAGGCCAGATCGTAGCGCCAGAGCCCGTAAGCCAAAGCGATCACGCCCGGCACGGAAAGCGCAGTCAGGCCAAGCGCCCATGTTTTGTGATGCGGCCGGATCTCACCGCGCTTATGGATCCAGACACGTTCCCCCAAAACCCCCCGCGAGGCCCAGTTTTCAAGATCTACCTGCGGCGCAATAACACGTGGATTGAGCCAGTTCCACGCCAAAGCTTATGCGCAAAGCCCAAGGGCCCACCACCCTATCCACGCCCGGGACCAGATCGCCATAACCAAGAGCGGCAAGACCGTGAAACGCGTGTAAACCGACCACGGGTTCGCATGTCGCGCCCAAACGGCATCGCTCATGCCCATGAACCGTTCCGCGCCGTGATAGGGATCAGCCATGATCTCCTCGCATCCCCATGGCCAATTGCGACGCCTCTTTGAGCACACCCTCGCGGAGCCCGGTGTGATACCCCAAGTCCTGCAAACGGGCGTGCACTGCCTCTGTCGCCACATGCCCCGCAGCGCCCGGAGCATAGGGACATCCGCCCAAGCCCGCCACCGCAGCATCAAAGACCCGCAGCCCGTGTTCCAAAGACACCTCAATATTGGCCAAGGCGCGGCCCGCTGTGTCGTGATAGTGCCCGGCGAGCTGTTCCACCGGCACAACCTGCGTGACCGCGCGCAGCATGGCGTCGATGCGCTCCGGCACGGCCCGCCCGACGGCGCCGCCCAGCGAAATCTCATAGCACCCCATGTCAAAGAGCGCCTCACTGACACGAGCAACCGCAGAGGGCGCCACCGGCCCGTCATAGGGGCACTCACTCACGCAAGACA